>CAYSXM010000049.1:0-12542 GCA_964434905.1 uncultured Pirellulales bacterium
CGTGAAAGTGCGCGGAACCTCGGCCACATAGGCTTGCTCGCGGGCGGCCAATGCCCAGGTGAACCGTAGTCACGCAGGTGACTTGCTTAGCCGTCGCGCCGCACCATTGGCGCGGCACGCGCGGCGTCCTGTCGCGATTCTTCGGGCACGAAGTCTCGTCGATCAGATCGATCGAGCGCTCGCTCGCCTGAACTAGCGCCACGCGCCGCGGCACGGTCAACTTTCACCTGGCCTACAAAAAACTGGTTTTTTATTGACAACAGGGAGCGAATCTTCTAGTCTCTGGGCAACCGTGGGGAATTAGGCATTTTGGTAATGCTGGTGAGCCTGAAATAAGAGCCACAACCTGCCTCGCGCCGTCGGCGCTTTGAGACATTCTTTGGGCATGCTGCCCAGGGCTCTTGTTCGTCTGTTCCTTACGTCTTTCCGCCGCATTTCTCCGCGCGTGTTCATTGTCTGGAGAGCTGCCGCCGCCAGTCGTGCTGGCGGAATTGCCAGTTCCTCGTTTTTGGTGAATGGACCGCACCGCATAGGCACCCCAGTTGGGAAATGGCGGCCGCCAATGGGCCGCGCAGCACACCATTCGGAGAACCACTATGACCAATCATCCCGTTTACGTTGCAAATCGTGTGCGCGTTGGCACTGCGTCGTTTGCGAATCGGTGGGTTGTCAGTTCGATGTGCGGGTTGGCACTATGGACGAGCGCACTCGTTGAACTTGCCCCGGCGCAGATTTTTCCGCCCATCGGACCACAGAACGGCTATAGCGCCAAGACGATTGTGCTCACGGGAACATCGAATCCTGGAACTGGGGTTCTCAGCGAGCAGAAGGTGGAGTTCGGCAAACCCGACCATGTGCTCTTTGATGCCGGCATCGTGCGCGGAATGTCAATGCTTACCGACGTTACCGCACTTGCGGTAAGCGAAGCTTCGGCCAATTACGGAATGCTCCGCGGCGACGCCTTTGCCGACGCCTTCGGCGGGCCGGCCAGCGCCACTTCAACGGTTAAGGCGGAATTCATCGATTTGATGACCGTTCTGGCTGACGGCCAGGATACGCGAAGCTGGAGTTTCAACCTCGCAGTCGACGGAAATATTACGTCGAACGCGGGTGGACCGTCGCCGGGCATCGGGGCGTCGATGTCCACGGTTTTGAGGGTCTTTAATGCCGACGGGTACCTTAACGGTGGGCTGATCTTTCCCGCCTATTCCTATCTTATCACAAACAATCACCTCGGTAATTTTCAGAAAATTGTTTTCGACGACCACCTCGAACGGCTCGTGCCGGGTTCGCGTTGGCTTGTCGCCGTAACGATGGAGCTATCGGCCGCCGTAAACACTAACGACGCTCCACGTGATACTTGGAGAAATATTACTACCGAATCGGATTTCTTGCACACCGTCGAGCTCTTTATTGATCCAGGCGCCGACACGCCTTGGACTTCCTACACGATGAATAGCGGTCACGATTATCGTACGCCAGCCGTTCCCGAACCAACGACGTTCGTGCTGGGCGGTCAAGTGGCGTTGCTATGCGCCGTGGGCTATCTATGGCGACGACGGCGCGGTAGTCCACCTTCGGCATGAGCTCAAGCCGCTCGGTCGTGCCTCGCGGGCTACCCGAGAACGGCAACCAGAACGGCGTCGCTAGGAACATCTCTCGCCGCCAGGCCATTGCGGTTGAATACTAGGTTGAATACTAGTGGTATGGCGCTGGGTCCGTTCAGACACGCATATCAGCACTGGCAGCGACGGCCGAAAGCTGCGTGAATTGGCCAGTCAGCAATGCAACGCCATCGGTCCGAAAACGACAGGTAGCGCCGTAGTATTAGACGTGGTGTATTAGACGTGGTCGATTTCGCAAAACGCCGCCGCGCTGGCAATTTGGTCGGCCGAAAACGCGCGCCCCGGCGCGAGCCATTTAAGCATGGAGATTTCGTCCTGGCGAGGCATGAACTTGAAATAGCGCGCCAGCTCCGGCCAGGCAGGTAGCCAGCCAGAAACCGCCGACCCCTGGGCCGCGGCCAGTTCGGCCACCAACACACACAGCACGGCCAACAAATGCGGCGCGCGATCAGCCACTGCCCAGTCGACCAACCGCCAGACGCCGTCTCGGACCGCCACACGGGCGTAACCCTGGGCCGCGCCACTGGCTGGCTCCAACAGGAAGTAGTGATCCTCGGTCCCCCTGGCAAACAGGTAATCCCAATACTCGGCCGAACGTTCAAACGACACGCCATCGCGTCCGTGGCAGGAACCATATAACCCGGCCAGTGCGCCGCGCCACGCCACGGGTTGCAGCGGCCGCAGCCGCCAGTTGACCGTCAGATCGCCGGCCAACGGGGCCGTGGCGCGATGTTCCCCCTGCCAGGCCGGACACTCCGTGTAGCCCAACCGCGCGTAGTAACTGGGGGCCACGTCGGAATAGAGCAAGCTCACGGCCGCACCCCGCTGCCGCGCCCAACGTTCGACCCACCCCAACAGCCGCGGGGCCAGGCCGCGCCCACGGAACTCGGCCAGGGTATGCACCGAAGCGATGCCAATGCCGGGCTCTAACAGGCCATCGATGCGAAACTCGAAAGGGTGTGCCGCCAGGCTGGTAACCACGCGCCCCTCGAGCGTTCCCACGAACCAATTGGCTCGTTGGTGATGCGGCGATGTCAAGCGGCGCTCGATATGCGCCGCCATTGCCAGCCCTTGGCTCCACACATCGTGGACATTGGCGTGCGCAGCCAGTAGTTCTTCGCGGTTGGCCGGATGAATGTCGATCTGGTCGGTCATCAGGGGTGTCCTAGGGGGGGCCGTGCAACGCGTGATGGTTCAGGTGGTTTCAGCCTGAATGTCTCGTGAGCCTTCTGTAGCGGAGGCGCACGATCAATGTGCGCCAGGTGCCAGGTTCAGTCCCACCACACCCACCACCACCAAGGCCATGCAACCGAGCTTGAACGCCCCAGCAGGTTCTTGAAAAAACACGACTCCTACCAGGGTAATCAATACCGTGCCCAGGCCCGACCAGACGGCATACGCGACGCTGACCTGAAACTCGCGAAGGGCCAAGGTCAACAACGAGAAACTGATCGCGTAGAACAAAAACATCAAGGTCGACGGCAACCAGCGCGTAAACCCCTCGGACAACTTCATGCAGGTGGTGGCTACCACCTCGCAAGCAATGGCCGACAGCAAATACAGCCAACTCATTAGTATCACCTTTCGCTGTAAGCGGCCCAGGACGTTGGAAGCGACCGACCAGGCCCCGCGTCCGCGCCGAGCCGTGGAATGCAAAATGTACACCAGGGCGGCCAAGCGCAAGCGGGGGCCGGCCAGCGGTCGGCGGGCCGGTCGCGGTTTTTCCTTTCAGCCGCAAACTTTCATCTCCTCGCGACGAAGTTCGTGAATACTCCGGCCTGACTGGGTGTGCCAGAAGGTCAGGCGGGCGCCAACCAGACAGAGGCGCAAGGTATCGCGCCCGTCGAACCAATTCCTTGATTGGTAAAATAATCAGGCCATTCGGATCGCGCCAGCTCGCCTGCCGAAAACGCATCCACAGTTCTCGAACTGTTGATGAAACGCTTGCTACTGTGCGCAGGGGATGGGAAAATCCAGGCGAGTTAGGGCTGCGGCCGACGCTTCCCCCCAACGGTGGAACGCGATCGGCGCCGGTCCCCGCCCGGTAGGTTTCCCGGACGCTTTCTCTGTCGAGGCACTGGCCATGCGTTGGTTCTCACGAAGGTGGAAAGACACGCTCTGCCGAGTCGGGTTATGGGCTGCGCTTGCGGCCCCCGCCGGGGCCGTCGAGTTGGCCCCCAGCACCGAGCCGGCCCCTGAAGCGGTGGTGGAACCAGCCTGGCAAGTGACCGGTTTGAGCTTCGAGACCGGATTGGCCGCAGATCAAGTCACCCTGTTGCGTGGTGCTGACAGCCGAGAGCAACTGGTGGTTACCGCGACCCTGGCCGATGGACGAATGCTCGATGCCACGGCCCGGGCGAACTATCGCGTGGAACCCCAGGGGGTGGTCGTGGTGGATGCGACGGGGCTGGTACAGCCATTGACCGATGGTTTGGCCACGGTGGTGGCCAGCGTGCCGGGCGCCGAGGCGCGGTTGGCGGTACAAGTGGCACATTTCTCGGACGAGCTACCGATCAATTTCAGCAACCAGATTTCGCCGATTTTCACCAAGCTTGGCTGCAACAGCGGAGGCTGCCATGGCAAGGCTAGCGGCCAGAACGGCTTCAAGCTGTCGTTGCTGGGGTTCGAGCCGGCGGAAGATTTCGAGTACCTGGTGCGCGAAGCGCGCGGCAGAAGGTTGTTCCCGGCCGCTCCGGATCGCAGCTTGCTGCTGCAAAAGGCGACCAATCGCACGCCCCACGGAGGTGGACAGCGGCTAGCAGCCGACTCGTATGAATACCGGATGCTGCGCCGCTGGATCGCGCAGGGCATGCCTTTCGGCCAGGCCGACGACCCACGAGTCACGGCGATTGAAGTCTTTCCCAGCGAGCGCGTCCTGGCGCGGCAGGGTCGGCAGCAATTGAAGGTCGTGGCGATGTATTCCGACGGCGGTCGAGAAGACGTCACGCGCACGGCGCAGTTCGACCCGAACGATCCCGACATGGCCGAGGCGAGCGTGACCGGGTTGATTAGCACGCGAGATCTGACAGGCGACGTGGCGGTGATGGCCCGCTATCAAGGGCAGGTAGGGGTGTTTCGCGGCACCCTGCCACTTGACGTTCCCTTGGGCACGCCCCCGGCGTTCACGAACTTTGTCGACGAGCACGTGTTTGCCAAGCTCGGACGGCTGGGCATTCCGGCATCGGCGGTCTGCGACGACGCGACATACTTGCGACGGGTGTCGTTGGATATTGCCGGCCGGCTACCAACACCCGACGAAACGCGTTCGTTTTTGGCCGACAGCAACCCGGCCCGGCGTGCCGCCTGGATCGACCAGTTGTTGGCCAGCGGCGAATATGCGGACTATTTCGCGAACAAATGGAGCGCCGTGCTGCGTAACAAGCGGCGCGACGCGAACTATGTGCGGGGCACGTATGCCTTTCACGATTGGATTCGGCAGAGTCTGTACGACAATCTGCCCTACGACCAGTTTGTGCGGGCGATTGTGGCCGCGCAAGGCGAGCTAGGCGACAACCCGGCGGTGGTCTGGTACCGCGAGGTAGCCGAGAATAATCAACAGGTGGAAGATACCGCGCAATTGTTCTTGGGGTTGCGCATTCAGTGTGCTCGTTGCCACCATCATCCGTTCGAGAAGTGGAGCCAGCGCGACTATTACGGGTTCTCGGCGTTTTTTGCCCGCGTGGCCCGCAAGAAAGGCGAGCGTCCGGAAGAGCCGCGTATTTTTCATCGGCCGGGCGTGGCCCAAGCGCAGCACCCCAAGACCGGCGAATTGATTCCGCCGATGGGTTTGGGCGGCGCGCCGCTCGCGATTCCGGCCGACCGCGATCCGCGCCAGGCGTTGGTCGATTGGATGACCGCCACCGACAATCCGTTTTTTTCCCGGGCGCTGGTGAATCGTTATTGGAAGCACTTTTTTGATCGTGGGATTGTCGACCCTGAAGACGACATGCGGTTGACCAACCCGGCGGCGAACCCCGAGTTACTCGACGCGTTGGCGACACATTTCCGCGCAAGTCACTTCGATTTGAAGGATCTGGTGCGCACCATCTGCAACTCGACGGCGTATCAACTGAGTGCGCAGCCCAACGAGTTTAATCTGGCCGACAAGCAAAACTTTTCTCGCTATTATCCCAAGCGACTTTCGGCCGAGGTATTGCTCGACGCCTTGAATTTGGTGACGGCGTCGTCAACCGATTTCGGAGGGCTACCCCCCGGCACGCGCGCGGTGCAACTGCCAGATCAAGGGGCGAACACCTATTTCCTGACGGTGTTCGGTCGGCCTCAATCCGATACCGCGTGCGAATGCGAACGTTCGCAAGAAGCCAATCTTGCGCAGAGTTTGCACCTGTTGAACTCGACCGAAGTGCAGGGCAAACTCACCGCCGAGACGGGGCGCGCCGCCCAACTGGCCAAGGACACCACGCGCAGTGAGGAAGAGCGGATCGGAGACCTGTACTTGTGGGTGTATTCAAGACCGCCAGTGCCCGACGAGTTGCAAGTAGCCTTGGCACATCTGGCCAAACAGGAAAACAAGCAACTCGCCTTCGAGGACTTGCTGTGGGCGTTGGTAAACACCAAGGAGTTCTTGTTCAACCACTAGCAGTCAGTCGAGAAACGCCATCGTGGCGTTTTTCAAACTCGCCCAGCACGTAGAGTGCCACTGGCTTTGCCAGTGCTCTGAGGTCGAGTGTCGCGGCAGACGCGACACGTTCGGAGCCAGAGCAAAAGGCTCAAAAATAACTCGGGCTGAGAGTGTCGCCATTTTTCGCGAGGCTAGTGCGCCGCGTCCCCTAAGTATTGAAGCCCCCCCCCTGCCCTATTGCTTCCACCAGGGCTTCGGCTCGCTTTGGACGTTTCGCCCAGGCTATAGTGGTACCACCCAAAGTCGTAGCGCGGCTTGGGTTTTTGTCGGTGCAGCCCGCCGCGCTCGAAAAGACGACAGACAACTGCCCGGAACTGCCAGCCTAGCCACCTCGATAGCAACACACACCCGGACAAAGGAGCTTGCCCATGCACGCAGTTCCTACTGCCGCCGTTGGCAGTCGGCCGCCGCGAGCGCGGGCTCGTTGGGTGACCCTGGTGGCCGCGGGGGTGCTTGTCCTGGCAACAGCCAAGTCGGGTTGGGCGCAGCTTCCAGCCACGCGGCTCTATGCGCTGTTTCCTGCGGGCGGCCGGGCGGGCACCACGTTCGAGGTGACCGTGGCGTCAGGGGCCGACTTGGAAGGAGTCGATCGGCTGTGGTTCTCGCACCCCGGCCTGACCGCACAACAGAAAATGCAAACGGTCGAGGGGCAACCGGCCCCGACGGCAGTCGCCAACGTATTCGTAGTGACCATTGCCGCCGACGTGCCGGTGGGACTGCACGATGTCCGCGCGGCAGGCAGCTATGGGGTCTCAAACCCACGTGCCTTTCAAGTTGGCGACACGGTCGAAGTGCTGGAGACCGAACCCAACGCCGCAGCCGCCCAGGCGGGCGCTTTGGCGCCGGGCGAGGTGGTCAACGGCCGTGCCGACGCCGCGCTGGATATCGATTGGTTTCGCTGCCCGCTCACTCAGGGGCAACGCGTGGTGTTCGAGGCCTGGGCAGAGCGCATCGACTCGCGGTGCGATGCCACGCTCGAACTTTACGACGCACGAGGACGCCTGGTGGCCGGCAGTCGCGATGTGCTGCGCAAGGATCCGCTGCTCGACTTCACTGCACCCGAGACAGGAGATTATTTTGTTAAGTTGTTCGACTTTCAGTATGCCGGTGGCGCCGAATACTTCTATCGTCTGGCCGCGCATACCAGGCCGGTGATCGATTTCGTGTTGCCGGCCGCTGCGGGCAGCGAGGGCACGACGACCGCGATCGCGTACGGTCACAATGTGCCCCTTGGTAGCCCCACCGACGGCCAGGTTTCCCAAGGGCAACTGCTGGAACAATTCTCCGTGGCGTTGGCGTTGCCCAGCGAGGTGCCAGCCGGCTCGCAGTGGCCCTGGCAATCGGCGGTACGCCCGTCGGCCGCCTGGATGGACGGTTTCTCGTATTTGTTAGCCACGCCTTGGGGTGCGAGCCAGCCCTTGGCGATCGGGCGCAGCGTGTCTCCGGCCGCCGTCGCGGAGCACGAACCGAACGACGACCAAGCGATGGCCGAGGCGCTGGCGCTACCCTGCGATGTGAGCGGGCAATTCGCACGGCGCGGCGATGTCGATTGGTACACATTCCAGGCCGAAAAAGGAATGAACCTGGTGGTCGAAGTGTTCTCCGGGCGGCTCGACACCGCGGCCAATCCGTATCTGGTAGTCGAACAATTGTCGCGAGCTGAAGACGGCACCGAATCGAGCAAGACACTGGCCGAGGCGGGCATCGATCCGGGAGGCAATATCGGTCCGCCTGGCTTCGATACCAGTACCGACGATCCCACCGTGCAATTCACCGTGCCTGAAACGGGCACTTATCGAGTGATGCTGCGCGATTTGTTCGGAGAATCGCGAGGCGACCCGCGGCGCGTCTATCGTCTGTGCATCGCGCCGGCCGTGCCGGACCTGCGACTCGTGGCGTGTGCCGAGTATCCGCTCGATCCCGCGGCGAACTCGCAAGCGTGGACCACCAACCTGCGTCAGGGCGGCACCGAGAAGCTGTTGATCCTGGCCTTTCGGCGCGGTGGTTTGGGGGGCGAGATCGAGGTTTCGGCGACCAACCTGCCCGAGGGCGTAACGTGCGGTCGAACGGTGATCGGCGCGGGCCGGAACAGCGGCCACCTGGTGTTGTCAGCGGCCGAGGCTGCGCCGCTGGCAGTGGCCTCGATCGAACTCGCGGCACAAGCCCGGTTGGGAGACACCGTCGTGGCGCGGGCGGTGCGCGCGGGGACCACCGTGTGGCCTGGTGTAGCTGCCACACCGTCGCCGGCTCGGCTGGCAAGGGGCACGGCGATTTCGGTAGCGGGCGTGGCGCCCTATACGCTGGCGCCCCAAGTGATGGAGGCCGTGGTCTATCAGAGCCAGGAACTAGCGGTCCCGTTGTCGATCACTCGACGAGGCGACTTTGCCGGGGCGCTGAGCGTGACCGGCGCCGACCTGGCGGACAAGGTGGTCAATGAAACGTTGACCATCGCGGCCGATCAATCGCAAGGCGTGCTGCGTCTGTTCGTTCCTCAAGATGCCCCACCAGGCATTGCAACTTGGTTTGCACAATCGACGACCCAGGTACCATTTACCAAGAAACCCGACGGCAGCGATAAGCAAAACATCAATGTGCTAGATTTCTGGCCGGGCTTTACGGTGACGATTCAGCCCGGGCCGTTGGTGCTGGCGCCCCAGCCGCCGAACAACGGCAACCTGGCGCGCGGCAAGACATTGGAGGTGCCCGTGGCCATCACCCGCCGGGGCGAGTTTGCCGGGCCGGTGGTGCTGGGCCTGATCGTGCCACCGGGGGTGGCGGGGATTTCCGCGGCCGAGGTCACGATTGCCGCCGATCAAGCACAGGGGGTGCTGTCTGTCGCGGCCGCGGCCGACGCCACGGAAGGCGCACTGGCCCATGTCTTGGTGGGTGCGCGCGTCGAGTGGCAAGCGCAGACGATCGAACTCAGTCAGCCGTTGGCCTTGGTGGTTACCCCGTGAAACTGGCATTGATAGGGCCGAAGTTCATGACTAGCAGTGCCTTGAGAAATGCCATCGTGGCATTTTTCAACCTCGCCCAGCGCGGAGCACCGCTCCGCACGGCTCGCAAAACAACGACTTGCGTCGCTATTTTGCCATCGCATCCAGGCGTTGTCGCAGCCCATCGAATTCCAGAACGGGCTGCAAGGTCTGCAGGGCATCGTCACCGACTGCCGAGGCGTTTATGCGGCGCGTTGCTCGCAGCCATGGTGCTGGGCTGGGGGATGTCTGCCTGGGGAGCCGACGAACCGGCGCCCGGCGCTACCATGGTTCCCGATCTTTCGCGGACCGAGCCGGTCGATTTCGCGGCCGAGGTGTTGCCGCTGTTGCGACAGAATTGCCTTGCCTGCCATAGTCGGGCCAAGGCCGAAAGCGAGTTAGTGCTCGAGACTCCGGCCGACATGTTGCGAGGGGGCGCGGCGGGACCCGCGATCGTGGCGGGAAGTGGCAACGAAAGTCTGTTGCTATCGCTGGCCAGAGGGGCTGCCGAGCCCCACATGCCTCCGGCCGATAACTCGGTCGGGGCCCGGCGTTTGTCGAGCGAGGAACTGGGGCTGATCAAGCTGTGGATCAACCAGGGGGCCACGGGTTCCACAACGGGCTCCCAGGACCTGGCCTGGCAGCCGTTGCCGCCAGGGGTGCACCCGATTTACACGGCCACGATTTCTAGCGATGGTCAATACGTGGCCTGCGGCCGCGCCAACCAGATTTTCGTTTACCACCTTCCCTCGCAGCGTCTGGTTGCACAGCTCGACGATCCGTTGTTGGCCACGTCCGAACACTTGGGAACAGCGCATCGCGACCTGGTGCAGTCGTTGGCTTTCAGCCCCGACGGACTGACGCTAGCTTCGGGGGGCTATCGGGAAGTCAAGCTGTGGCGTCGCACGGCGAGTGATCCACGCCAAACGGTCGAGTTGCCAGCCCACAACGGTACGGCGGTCACTAGCCCCGACGGTTTGCGACTGGCGCTGGGCAGCGACGACGGAACGGTGCGACTGGTCGACGCGGGAACCGGACAGCTTCTAGCAACACTGGCCGGACACCAAGGAGCAGTGACCTCGCTGGCTTTCACGGCCGACGGCCTGCGGTTGATTACGGCTGCCAGCGATCGCGAGGTGCGGGTTTGGCAAACGACAGACGGCGCCCTGCTAGGCCGAGCCGAACTGCCGGCCGTGCCCACCGCGCTGCTAGCGCGAGGCGATGGCCAATCGATGGTCGTGGCTGGCGACGACGGCGCGCTGCGGGTGTGGGATACACCTGGCCAGGTGCCACAACGGCTGACCACCACCACGGCACAGGTAAGCGCCGCCGCGACCGATCGCCAAGGCCGTGCCGTTTGGTCGCGCGTCGATGGTCGCGTCGAACGATTCAATCCGGCCTCGGGCCAATTGGAACGCGGCTGGTCATTGCCAGCGGCCTGCCATTGCCTGGCCACCGACGACGACGGCCAGCATCTCGCCGGCGCTACCTCGGACGGGCTGGTGGCCGTATTCCAAACCGACCAGGAACACCCGCTGGCCACCTTTCGCATCGAAGGAACCCCCACGGCGATTGCGCTAACGCACACCGGCGAGGTGGTGGTGGGCCACAGCGACGGTGCACTGAACGTGTGGCACAAGAAAGTTCCCTCGCCGCGGTCCCTGACTCAGCCGGGAGATCGTGCAGGACAATTGCTAGTGGCCAGCGCCGACGGACGGCGGCTGGCAGTGGCCACATCCATCGCCTCGGCACCCGCACTGGTGGTTTACGACCTGGAAACGGGACAACTTGCGCACCTGCTACGCGGCCTGCCGGCAGCTATCTCGGCCGTGGCCTACAGCCCCCAGGGCGACCTGGTGGCAGCAGCCACCGAGCAGGGTCAGTGGCGCGTGTGGAACCTGACCACGGGTGCTGAAATGGCGGCGGGGGCGGGCCCCGCGAGTGCCATCGCCCGATTGGCACTCACGCCCGATGGCGCGGGCGTGCTGACGGGTGCCGACGACGGCACGCTGCGATTGTGGCGCACGAGCGATGGCGCGGAACAACGAGCGCTGGTGGGCCACGGCGCGTCGATTGCGGGGTTGGCGATTTCGCCCGACGGTGCCCAGGCCGTCAGCGCGTCGGCCGACGGCACGCTGCGGTGGTGGGACCTGGCCACGGGCGCGGGGCTGTTGACGACCACCCTGGACCGACCGGCCACATCGCTGGCGCTGGCCAGCGACAATCGTACGACGGTGGCCGTGACCACGGCCGGGGGCCCGCTGTTGGTGGTCGATCGCCAAGGCCAGGTGCGCATGCGGCTCGACAATTCACAGCGTGAGACACGCATCGAAAGTTTTTCCGCCACGCCAGGAATGTTGGTCACGGTCGACCTGTTTGGCAATATTTCGCGGTGGGATCTTCGCCAGGCACGGCGCGTGGAGTTGATGCCACCGCCGGGCGAAGTGCGCGCGGCAGCGCATGTCGCACTCCGCGGCGAATCGTGGTGGTCGCTCGAGGGGGGCGCGATTGCAGGCAATCACTCGCGCTTTGTGCGCGCTCTGGCGCCCCATCCCCAAGCGATTCGCGCAGTGGCCAGTTTGGCCGCGTCGGGCCGTGTGGCTTCGGCCTCTGCCGATGGCACCGTGCGTTTGGCCTCGCTGGCAGACGGGACCGTGGTAGCCGAACAAAGCATCGGAGTTCCCTTGGTCAGCGCCGCGCTGTCGCCCGACGGGCAACGCTGGGCGCTCGGAGGCCAGGATGGCCAGGTGCGGCTGTGGTCGCTGAGCGACGGGCAGGGCGCGCCGTCCGCGGTCGGTCAATTGACCGGGGCGATTGCGCAAGTGGCCTGGCTCCCCGAGGGCGCCCGATTGCTGGCGGCCGTCGAGGGAAGTCCGGCGGTGGTGATCGCGGCCGACGGTTCGGGAACACTAGAGCAGTTGGAGCAGTACCAGGGAGGCACGCGATGGTTGGTACCAACCTTGGAACCGGCACAGGCGATTGCGCTGGGCCTCGATCGAGGGGTAGTGCGCCATCCCATCGTGGCGCGCGCGCGGTGGAATGCACACACCGCGGCAGTTACGTGCCTGGCCGGTCTGGCGGGCGATTCGATGGCGTCGGCTTCGCGCGATGGCTCGGTACGTATCGCCGATGCAACGGGTAAGGAACTGCGCCGGATCGACCACGGCGGGCCCGTCGCGGCGATCGCCGTGCGCGCCGACGGCACGCAACTCGCTTCGGCCGGACTCGACCATCACTTGCGGCTGTGGAACCTGGCCGACGGTGCGGCGCTGGCCAACTGGCAAGGCCGGGCCGATTTGG
>CAYSXM010000050.1:0-12428 GCA_964434905.1 uncultured Pirellulales bacterium
ATCGGCACCGATGGTGGCAATGGAATGCATGGAACTTTCTGGCCCGAAACGTCCAGAATGCGAACATCACCCGCAACGACATTCGCAACAACGGCACACGCTCGGCGATCGACAATTGGGACTACGACGGCATTGGGCTCGCCAAGGGCGACGTGGCCTTCGGCGACGCCAAGAGCCAGAACCGCATCCAATTGAATTACTTCGGCGGCAACGCGGGGTTGCCGATCGATCTGGGCGATGCGCGCAATTCCATCACCTCCGGCTCGTCGAAGGGCTCCACGCCCAATGATCCCGACGACAACGACACGGGGCCGAATGACCTCTTGAATTTTCCCGTGATCCGGCCGCACTTGAACCTGGCTGGCGCCAACTGGACCGTCGATTTCGACGGCGATTGGCCCGCCACCGGTGGCGCGAGCACCTACCGCGTGGAACTTTATAAGGGTACCGTCCACGGCCAGGCGGAATACGTCACGCAAACCACGGTGACAACCGACAACAACGGGAACGCGTCCTTTTCGATCGTTGTTCCGAATGGAACGGGGAGCAACCAAATCAAGAGCGGCGATCGCGTGATGGCACTGGCAATCAGGACCACGGCCGGCCAACCCGCGGGCTCGACTTCGGAACTTTCGCCATTCGTGATCGTGCAAGATGCCCCCAAGGTCAGCAGTCTCTGGCTGCGCAATCCCAATTTCGGCGTCGGCAATAACTACTATTTCACCTCGCGCACGGGCAGTGGCGAACAAATCAAGTCGGTGAACTCGTCGAACATCCGTGAATTGTCGATCGCCTTTGACGAAGCGATTGCCTCCTCGACAATTTCCGCCACGTCGCTGCGGCTAATCAACGCGGCCGATGGAGGGGTCATTTCACCCAGCACGGCGGCCGGAGACTTCTTGCTCGCGGCGGATGGAAAATCCGCCACCTGGAAATTTACGGCACCCGTTCCCAAGGGACGCTGGTTCCGCGAGCTCAAGGGAACTGGAACGTCTGCCGTGAAAAACGCACTCGGTCAGGCGCTCGACGGCGAATGGACCAATCCCACCACGATTTCGCAATCGGGAACCTCCGTGTGGCCGTCCGGCGACAATGTGGCAGGGGGCGATTTCTTGTTCGCGATCACCATCCTGCCGGGTGATGCAAACCAGGACAACGTTGTGGGCACTGCCGACTATGCGATCTGGGCCGCGCAATTCGGCCAGACCGGGGAGTGGTTGGCTGGCGACCTCAATGGCGACGCAACCGTCGGCGCGGCAGATTACGCCTTGTGGGCGGCCAATTTTGGTATCGACTGGCACGACTGGTCAAACCCCAGCGGGTTTGCCATGACGGGGGGCGATACGGGACCGCTCGCGGCGCTCGCTGCGATTCGGGGTCTTTACCAAGACACGGAGCCGTTGGGTGCTTCCGATCTGGCCAAGCGAGATTGGATGATCGACGGCAATTCATTCTTCAATTGGGATTGGGGCGCCATGAAGACGCTCGATGTGGACGCTTTTTTTGCTGAGCTGAATGCGTGGAGCGAATTGAGCTAGCCGGGCAAGCGTGTTGTCAGAGGGTTGGATATTCCTGCAGCCCGTTGGTCTGGCTTGGGCGCGTTGTCTATCGCCCGATCGGCACGCTTGGAGTACAACCCTGCGCCCGTTCAATAGGGAAACCGCTCGTCGACGGGGCTGGCCGCTAGTTCGACCAGGAAGCCTGCCAAGCGTTCCACCAACAGCGCCATCATCCGCCGGCCCTGGTCGGCCGTGGCCGGGTGCGGGTTGCCGGCGCCGGTGTTGGTGGTCAGCAGATGCCAGGGGCGGGTGATGTTGATCCACCCGCGATTCACCGCATCGAACCGTGTGGGGGCCATGGCGCCGTCGTCGGCGGCCAAGCTGCCGTCGGCCTGACGGGCGATGAGATCTGGAAAGTAGGCTAGCGCGAATGCCGTTTCCATTTCGCCGGCATGGTCGCCTGGGTCGTTGAACAGATCGTGCTGGACATCGGCGAGCACCTGGTACCAGTTGCACAGGAACAGGTGCGCCGGCGTGCGGCCGTAGAGTTCTCGCAACACCGGCTTGAAGTCGTTACCGCCATGGCTGTTGAGCAGCACCACCTTGCGCAGGCCGGAGAGTGTCAGGGATTCCACCAGGTCGCGCACCACGGCCAGCAACGTCGACGGCAACAGGTTCATGGACAACGGCAGCGCCCGCTGGTTGGTTTCCGTGCCAAAGGGAATGGTGGGCAAGAGCACCACCCGGGCACCGCGCTGCCAGGCCGCGGCGCAAATCTGCCGCCCCACTTCGTCGGCCTCGAAAATATCGGTGCCATAGGGCAGGTGCAGGTTATGCGGCTCGGTGGCGCCGAAGGGCAAAATGGCGACCTCGTACGGTTGCTGTTTGACCTGGGCATAGTTGGTTTCCGACAACAGCCAAGGGGGGCCAGGCATGGAGCATCTCCCGTGGGAATCGACGCGGGGTCAGGGCGTGCCGACCGGCGTAGCACTGGCCGAGGCGGGTGGTGGCCAGTCGTCGGGCGGTTCGGCCCCGGCCAGAAAGCGGTAATAGTCGCGGTCCAGCTCTTCAAAGGCGTGCCCCGAGAGCTCGGCCAACAGCGAGGGTCGATCGCGACCCGTGTAGACCGCGACCAGGTATTCCAGCAACGTGTCGCGCGCGCGGCCTTCGTGCGCGTGCATCAAGTAATGCACCCAACCAGCGGCTTGGCTATACAGCTTGGCGATCTCGGGGCTGCGTTGCACGTCGCCGGCGCCACGAGCGGCCAATTGTGCCATCGGCACGTAAAACGGCGCTGCCTGGTGTTCGGGCGAACCCAACAGGCGGAATCTCGCGTCGCGCCGTCGCACGGCGTCGGCGCCTCCGAGGGACCATGCGCCCTCCATTTCGGCCAACGATTCCATGTAGCAGGCCACGCCCTCGATCACCCAGAAGTTCGCCGCCGCGCCGGGCACTGCCACGGCCGGACGGGTTTCGCTGAACAACTGGTGCGTCGCTTCGTGATACAGCGTGCTTGCATCTTCGTGGTCTTGCTCCGACGCGAAAAAATAGGCGTGCCGGGCTTGATTTAGATACAGCCCGGTGGTGATGCGAATGTCGGCCACGATGGTGCCGGCGAGCGCTTCGTTGTATTCGTCGCGGTTGCGGAAATAAACGACCGCATGCCGGGCAGTGCCTGCCCGGGGCGAGGCGCGGCTCTCGAACAGTTTCGACAACTGGTCGGGGGAAATGTAATAGCGGGCAAACACCTGGCGCCACACCTGGTGCAGCCGTTCCAGTCGCTGCCCGAGCGCCACGCCGGCTTCGAGGCTGTGATTGGTAGTGACCAGGTAATGCTCGGTCTCGACTTGCCAGCCCTGGTCGATCGCGGCGCGGCGCTGGGCCTCTTCGGCGGCAGGAATCCAGCGGCCGTTGAAAAAGCGCTCGCCCTGCTCGTAGCGGCCGGCGTGCCCCCGCGGAAGCCAGCCGAAACGGTCGTGCCATTGGCGGCCCAACCGCTCTTGGCGCAGCTCGTAGGGTGTGCGCCAACGGTCCCCCTGCCGGACATAGCCCAACAGCCGCCGCGCGGCTTCGTGGTCGGGGTTCTCTCGCACGGCCGCCAGCACCAGCTCGTAGGCTAGCGAGACGTGCCGCCCGCGAATTGCACGCCGGGCCAGTTCAAACCAGGCGTCGGCCTGCGCGCGCCGGAGGGCGAGCCAGCGCGCTTGCCATTGGGCTACGTCGCCCGGCGGCGCGGCGTCGCTCGGCAGGCCTTGGGGGCCCAGTGCCACGAGCACCAGCCGTTGTGCGTCGGGTTGTTGAATCCAGGCGCGGGTGCGCTCGGCCAATGGCCCTTGCGAGTGTTCCTCGCACCAGGTGGCCAGGTCGGCCAAATGCTGTTCGTAAGCGGCCTCTAACTTTTGCCGTTCTTGCCACACATCGGCCGCCCGGGCAGTGCTCGCCACGCAGCAGGCGACCACCGAAACGCCGGCCATCGCCGTGCCACGGGCCAGGATGGCCAGCGGGACACGCACGGCCAGCCGGACCCAACCGGCCCCGCCCCGGTACCCGACCTTGCGAAGGCCTGCTTCCATGCGCCCCCTTCTCAACTAAGATGCCTCGCAACGGCTAGCCGCTATTGCCAGCGTAGCCGGGCTTGAATTGGCCAATGGTCGGACAGGCGGCGCTGTGGGTCGGGCGATTCGAGACGCTCCCAGGCGATGGCGGATAACAGTTCGTGCCGGTACAGAATGTGGTCGATCCGCTTCTGGTTCTCCATGGTCACCACGTGCTCGTCGTTGCCGTCGGCGCTGGCTTGGGGCGCGGCCAGGTAGGCATCGCGCCAGCCGTTGGAGACCAGCGTGGGATAGTCGCCCCGCGAGGGACTGGTGTTGAAGTCGCCCACGAAAACCAAGGGCAGACCACTGGCCACGAAGGGTTCGAGTTTTTGTTGGCATAGTGCAGCCATCTTGACTTGGCTGGGCATCGAATTGTCGAAGTGAGTATTGAAGAACACCAGCTCGCGCCCCGTCGCCCGATGCTTCAACCTGGCCCACACCACCAAGCGCGGTAGCGCGTTGCCAAAGCCGGTTGAGGCTTTTTCCGGGGTGGGCGACAGCCACCAATGGCCCGTCTCGAGCGGTTCAAACACGCTGGTCTTGTACATCAGCAGTGCATCGGGAAACTCTTTCTTCCCCTCGCGAAAATGGTGCCCGGCATAGCCCGGCAATCGCTCGGCGAAGAATTTTACCTGTTTGGGCGAGGTCTCTTGAAAGCCGATCAGGTCGGGATTGGCCTGCTCGATAACCTGGACGCAAAGATCCCTGCGATCGTTCCATTTGGGCACCCCCTGGGGTACCGAAAAATCGACCAGCACGTTGAAACTCATCACGTTCAGCTCCACCGGTCCATCGGCTTGGGCCGTCAGCGGCCCCAGCGCCGATGCGATCCACACGATTGCCAGACAACACCGTTTCATGGTTTTCTGTTGCTCCTGGATACGGATCGCTAGTGCTCTTCGAACCTCGCGGGCCGCCTGGTCGCGATCTGCCCAAAGGCTATGCTGGCAGAGGCCCCAGGAGAACTGCAAAGTCGGGGTCCGTGCCCCCCTCGCAAGTCACTTTGCAGTTCCCCCATAGCAGTGGCCCTGTCTGGCTTCGAACTTCCACAGCTAGCATAACAGACCTGGCGTGGCAGTGGGGCGCTGCGGTCGGTGCCGGCAGGCCTGGTCAGTCCGTCTGGTTCTCGGACCGGTGAGGGCACTTGGCAGCCGGCTCTCGGCAGCCGAGAATCCAGCATCGAGCGGCCCGCGGCCGTCGCGACGAGACCTAGTAGGTCTGGCAGCCGGGGCCGAGCCGGCCTCTGATCCGGTTGCGTTGGTCAGCACGAACGACGGTGTGGTGCATGCGGCGTTGTCATTGGGTACGCGTGGGCGCGATGGGCCTGTTGGGCCGGTATGCGGCGGTGGACGCAGCGCACTATCGGCCAGGTCGCCGCGTGGTGGTGCGCACTTCGCGTGGCCTGGAAATTGGAGAGGTCCTGGCCCCCCCGTCGGACCACGATCAGCATTCCGCCGACGGCGACCTGCTGCGCGGCATGACGGTGGCCGACGAGCTATTAGCGGCCCGGCTGGCGCAGAACCGCGAGCGCGCCTACGAGGCCTGTGCTTCGCTGTTGCGTGCGCGGGAGATGGCAACCCTATTGGTCGATGTCGAGCACTTGTTCGATGGCGCTACCTTGGCATTCTATTTTTTGGGCGAACCACCTGCCGCAGTTGCTGAGTTGTTGGCGGAACTGGCTCACGCCTACGATGCCGAGGCGCAAATCAGCCAATTTGCCGACCTGCTGACACAGGGGTGCGGTCCAGGGTGCGGCACGGAATCGGCCACGGGGTCAGGTTGTACTAGCTGCGCAACGGGTTGCGCCGTGGCGGGGGCTTGTTCCGTACCCCGAATCGCCTGAGCACTGGGGCGGGACGTCGCGTGCCTCGGCCCACACGGTTGCCAAGAAGTCTCTGTCTAAAAAGAAAAAATCAATGGCTTGGAAAACCTGGATCGTTACTGACGTGGCTCACGACGGTTTTGTCGACCAGTTGCGCCTGGGGCCGCGCGACGTAGGAGGTCAGGCCGAGGGCTACGCCGTGCGGAAGCGTACCTTGCGCGGTGGCCTGCGCGATGGGGTCGACGTGATCGAAGTCGACAATGGCGCGTGTCAGTTCACGATTGTGCCCACCCGCGGCATGGGCATTTGGCGGGCCCGGCAAGCCGACCTCGACGTGGGTTGGCAGGCTCCGCCTCGGGGGCCGGTGCATCCTCGTTTCGTGCCGTTGTACGAGCCGAGCGGGTTGGGCTGGCTGCAAGGCTTCGACGAACTATTGGTGCGCTGCGGCCTCGAATCGAACGGTGGCCCGGTACACGACGAGCAGGGCCGATTGCAGTATCCGCTGCACGGCAAGATTGCCAACCTGCCGGCACACTTTGTCGAGATTTCCATCGATGGACAAACTGGCGAAATCGCCGTGATGGGCGAAGTCGACGAGGCCCGGTTGTATCATCCGAAATTGCGCTTGCGATCGACCATTCGCACCAAGGTGGGTGAAAACGGTTTTCGCGTGTTCGACGAGGTTCAGAACTTGTCTGCCGAGCCAGGCGAATTCCAATTGCTATACCACGTCAACTTTGGTCAGCCGCTGCTCGATGCCGGGGCGCACGTGATCGCGCCCGTGAAAACGGTAGTGCCTGCCACGCCGCGCTCGGCCGAGGGGGCCAGTGGCTGGTTCCACTATCGACAAGAAGAAGCGGGGTTCACCGAGCAGGTATATTTCTTGGAACTGCTGGCCGACCGAGCGGGGTGGACCCGCGCCCTGCTGCGCAACGCACACGGAAGCACCGGCGCGAGCCTGGTATTCAACCGCCAGCAGCTTCCCTGCTTTACGGTCTGGAAAAGCACCCAGATGGCGGCCGATGGGTATGTAACGGGGTTGGAGCCGGCGGTGAATTATCCAAATGCTCGGCCGTTTGAGGCGGCCCAGGGGCGTGTCATCGCTTTGGCGCCCGGCGAGAAGCGATCGTTCGAGTTGCGACTGGAACTGCACGCCACGGCCGAAAGCGTGGCCCAGGCAGAACAAGCGGTGAAAGCAATTCAAGGCGACACGCCGACCGTCGTGCACGATCGACCCAATTTGCCTTGGGCGCCCGAGGCGTAGCGCGCTGCCGCGCGCCCCAGTTACTCGTCGGGAAACGCGCTGGGGCGAAGTCCCAAGTCGACAATGCTGCAGCGCGCCACCACGGCCAGGCCCAACTCTCGGGCGCGGGCAAGCACCTCGGGCGTGTCGCTGCCGGGGTTCAGATATAATTCGTCGCAGCCGCGCGCGACCACCTCGTCGAGTGCGGTCAGTGCCACGGCGGGGGGAAGATAGACGCTCACGCGATGGAGCGCACCGGGTGGGAGGTCGGCTAAACGAGCAAAGGCGACCAGCCCCTCGATTTGGCCGCCACGCGGATTGATCGGAAACACCTGATAGCCGGCCTGAAGGTGGGCCCGCACCGACTTGTTGCCGAACTTGGATCGATCGGCGCTAGCGCCCAAAATCGCGACGGTAGGTGAGTCCAAGGTAGGTTCCTCGATCCAAGGTGCGAAAGTCACCCCGCGAGCAGCGCGGGCGAACCGTTCGGGCCGGGGGGCCGGAGACAACCCGGCCGTGCGCAAGGCGTTTCGCATGCCGGTGGCTAGCTTTCTGGCCCCCTGCCAAATCTTGGCGGCACGCCGCAGTGTGGACAAGGGGCCGTGCCTCGAGTGGCCAGATAGGGCCTGTTTTAGGTGGCTCGCACACCAGGTAGGGTGCCACGGTCGAGCGGCGGCACGGGCCCCACGACCGGCCATCCACCGGCGCGCGCTGGAAATGAAAATTCCGCATCGACCAAGACTTGACTAGCGCGCTATCGAAGCGAAGAATTCCCCCGCGGCCGATGGAGAGTATCTCGGCAGCGCGTGGGACGATCGCCCTGTGCTGGCCACCTAGTGCAGCGACCGTCGTACCTTGACGAATTCGAGGTAACTCCCGCTGCACTACAAGTTGTTTGCCCCAAACCCCTTGCGGGTTCGGGGCCGTTCCGCGTCACCCAGCCAAGCTGGGTTAACGCTTCACTAGGGCGAAATTGCCCTAGGACGCGGGGTCAGTGGTCCCCGTGTTCGAAGGCTCTGCTGGGGAAGACTTGGTATGTCCCGCCTACCCCGTCTGGCATTGGGCACCGTGCAGCCCGAGGCCAATGTCCGGCCGATGTTGTGGGGACTAACCGACCGCTGGCAGCGGCTCGGGCACCAGGTGCAAACGTATTATTCTCGGGCTCATTTTGTGCCGCAGGATGCCTCGCGCTTGCAAACGGGGCGTGGGCTGCGGTACTTGGACAGTTGGGTGATGTCGCAGGAAGTGTGCCGGGAGCTGTTCTGGCACGGTTCCGGTGGTGCCGACTTGGCCGTGGTGGTGGGGAGTTTCCTGCGTGTCGAGCAGGGTGGGGCGCTCGAGGACCTGTGCACCTGGCTCGATCTGCCCCGGGTGGTGGTGATCGATGTGAGCCAGTGGTCAGAAGGCCAGGAGTTGCCCCGCCCCGAGGCCGACGTGTTGCTGTTGGATGGTCTGGTCGATCCGGCCGCCGCAGCGCCCTGGCAAGCGCGCCTGGAAGCGCGGTGGGGTCTTCCGGTTCTGGCTGCGTTGGTGTTGTCTGCAGATTGCCGTGCCGAGTTATCTCACTTAGATCCGGTAGCGCCGCCGCCGAGTAGTTGGTGCCAGCGATTGGGGGCCGCGCTGGCCGAGCATTGTCAGGCCGACGCGTTGTGTCGGTTGGCCGACCGACGTCCACCAGCGGCGGCCGTGCGGCGGCTATTTCGCAGAACGCCTGCCGCGCGTCGCTGTCGGGTGGCCACGGCCTTTGACGAGTGCTTTCATTGCTATTTTCCCACCACCCTCGAACTGCTGGAAATGAGCGGGGCCGAGGTGCTTGATTTCTCGCCGCTGCGCGACGAGCAATTGCCCGCCGACGTCGATTTGGTGGTCCTGGGTTGTGGGCATCCTGAGCAGGGGGCGCGGGCTCGGGTCCTGGCGGAAAACCACCTGATGAAGTCGTCGTTGCAGTCGTACGTCCGGGGTGGCGGCAGGGTGTATGCCGAAGGGGGCGCGGCGAGCTATCTGGGGGAGTGCCTGATCGACTCGTCTGGCCAGAGGTGGTCGATGGCGGGTGTTCTGCCGCTCGAATCTCGATGGTGCACGAGGGAAGGTTCTGCCGAGCCGACCGAAGTGCGGTTGAACCAGACGACCTGGCTAGGCGAGGCGGGGACGGTGCTTCGGGGGTATACGAATCCGCGTTGGCAAATCCGAGGGCGCGATCCCTCGTGCGCCGTCGGCCACGGCCAGGGTGCTGGCGCCGTGGTGCCGGGCGCCAAGGGGCCCGCAGCAATGGGGGCGGTGTGGAGCCGCGGAGGCGTGGTGGCCAGCGCGGCCCTGTTGCACTTTCCGGCTCAAGCCGGCGCGCTAGCACGGCTGATGCAAGCGGCGGGCATGGCCGCAGTTTGAGTGGCCGGTGATTGAGCTGCAACGGACCGCGTGTGGCCGTTTCGAGATGCCAAACGCAAGGTACACTTGAGCTAGCTCCGCGAGAAGTGACGCGGCTGCCGCGAACCACTGCGATGGCTGGCCATGACCAACACGCTGTACCTGCCCGAGCTGCGCGAAATGCTGGCCGACCACAACACGGCCGAGCTGCGCGAGTTTTGCTCCGCGCTGCACCCGGCGCGCACCGCGGAATTCATGGAAGGGCTCGCCGCGGCCGAGGCCTGGGAGGTGCTCCGGCATTCGGAATCTGCGGAGCGGGTGGAGATTTTCCGGTACTTCGCGCATCCGCGCCAGGTCGAGGTGATCGAGACCATCGCGCGCGAGGAAATTGGCGCGCTGATCGCGGCGATGCCGGCCGACGAGCGGGTCGATATCTTGCACGATGTGTCGCCGACGGTGGTCGACGAATTGCTGCCGTTGCTGCCGGCCGACGAGCGCCGCGACATCTTGCGTTTGCGGTCCTATGCCGAGGGCACCGCCGGCGCGCTGATGACCACGCAGTTTGCCCGGCTGCGCCAAGACCTGACGGTGAACGAAGCGCTGGACGAGGTGCGCCGCCAGGTCGAGGAACTGGAGACGATCTATTACTTGTACGTGGTCGACGACGAAGATCACCTGCAAGGCCTGGTGTCGCTGCGACAGTTGGTGTTGGCCAAGCCCCTGACGGTCATTGGCGACGTCATGGAGCGCGGAGTGGTGACCGTGCATGTCACCGCGCACCAGGAAGAAGTGGCCCGCACGCTGGCCAAGTTCGACTTCTTGGCGATTCCCATCGTCGACACCGAGCGGCACCTGCTGGGTATCGTGACCCACGACGATGTAATCGACGTGGTGCGCGAGGAGGCCACGGAAGACGCGCATCGCTTGGGGGGCATGGCCCCCTTGAGCGAAGGCTATCTGCAAACCCCGCTGCTGACACTGACTTGGAAACGTGGTATGTGGCTCACGATTCTGTTCGTGGGGGCCCTGTCGACCGCCTATGCGCTCCAGCACTACCACCTGTCGATGGAACGTATTCCGTGGTTGGTGTTGTTCATTCCACTGGTAATTTCCAGCGGGGGCAACTCGGGCAGTCAATCGGCGACCTTGATCATCACGGCACTCTCGACCGGCGACATTACACTGGGCGATTGGCTCCGCGTCGTGCGCCGCGAACTGGTGTCGGGCATGCTGCTGGGGGGGCTTTTGGGAGGCTTAGGTTTTCTGGTGGCTTGCTTGTTGGCGCCCGACCCTCGGCAAGCCATGGTCGTGCCTGTTACTTTGGTGTTGGTGGTCACCAGCGGCACGCTGTTGGGTTCGGTGCTGCCCATGTGCTTTCGCCGGCTGGGGCTCGATCCGGCCTTGATGAGCACCCCCTTCGTGGCCTGCCTGAGCGATATCGTGGGCATCATGGTCTATATGACCGTGGCCGTGGCCTGGCTGTAGGGCAGGGGCCTGCGACGGTTCTTACCCGAAAGATTCATGAGCCTTTTGCTGTGGAAGCGAACGTGTGGTGCTTGCCGCGTCGAACCGCAATCGCCCCTGACTCACGTTTTCACCAATGCGCCCCAGAGCACTGGCAAAGCCAGCCGCACCTGATCGCGGTTTTCTTAGCAGCCAGAACACGTTCGACTCCTCGCGACGAAGTTCATGAATAATCCGGGTTTAACGGCGAAGCCGATCGTGCGCTCGCCCCGGGTCGAAATTCGTCGGTTGGGTGAAACTTGAGCTAAGGTTTTCCAGAAGAACCACCGGGGCGACAGGCGGTGGCGGATGGCTCAAGATTGCCTCGCGGAGCAGACACCATGAAGCCGTTTGGATGCCAGGAATTGGCCGCCCGGATCGAAGACTTGCAGCCCGATGCGGAGCCGCGCGACGTAGCCCGGTTGTGTCTGTTGTTGGCCAACTACGTCGATGACCTCGAAGAGTTGGTCGACGAAGAGTCGTTGGCAGCCGCGTGGCACGAAATGAGCATGCGCTTGCAAGCTGCCACCGACCAGCACGCCGCGATGACCGAGGAACTGGAGACCTTGGCCGCCAGTCGGCCCGACCGGGTTCAGAATGACCAGGTGTATGTGCTCCTCCGCGCCATCAAGGTGCAGAGCCAAGTGTTGCAGCTTTATGTGGGTCAGGGGGCCGCTAGCCGCTCTTAGCCGTCCGCAAAAAAAATGCCATCGTGGCATTTTTCAACGGAATGCTAGCGGTGCCACGGTCCCGGAGAATTTTCGGGGGGTGTCGCACCCCGTCTGCCTTGGTTACAGGTCCCATCGGCTGCTATTTGTCGGGTGTGGCAGAGCCACGCCAGCGGGTCGCTTTACAGGCAGCCCCGACACGGGCATACTGCCAGACTCCGCGGCCTTGCCGGTGCTCTGTCAGGGTCTTGATACTCGCTCTGCGATTTGCCTGCGCTGACCGGCAGCCGCTGCTGGACAAGCCAGCCGTGGCACACGAGTACAAGTCGTAGACAGCGTATAAGTGGCGCGGGCAGGGAGCCGAACACCATGCCCCGGTTGTCGTTCAACCAGATGACGACGTTTCGCTGGTCGTTCGACGAAGACGTGGCGCAGTACCGCGCGCTGGGCTATCGCTCGATCGGTGTGTGGCGGCAGAAACTGGCCGATTTCGGCGAAGAACGCGGCATCGAGCTGATTCGCGAGAGCGGGTTGGCGGTTTCGAATTTTCTCTGGGCCGGAGGCTTCACCGGCTGCGATATGCGCTCGTTTCGCGAATCGGTCGACGACGCGGCCGAGGCGGTGCGGTTGGCGGCCGAGCTACGCGCCGGGTGCCTGGTGGTTTATGCCGGGGGTCGTGCAGGGCATACCTACAACCACGCGCGCCGCTTGTTGCGTGATGCGCTGGGCGAG
>CAYSXM010000051.1:0-12291 GCA_964434905.1 uncultured Pirellulales bacterium
GGTTTCGATCCGGTCCGCCGCGAGGTGGCCCGGCTGGCGCTCGCCAAGCTCATCGCCGATGGTCGCATCCATCCCTC
Organism: uncultured Pirellulales bacterium; assembly: GCA_964434905.1. Taxonomy (GTDB): domain Bacteria; phylum Planctomycetota; class Planctomycetia; order Pirellulales; family CAYNRE01; genus CAYSXM01. Next base: position 78 of record CAYSXM010000051.1, read on the forward strand.
GCGCATCGAGGAAGTCGCCGCCGAAACACAGAAAGAACTGGAAGCCCACTTGCAAAAGCTGGGGCAAGAGGCCGCGCAGGAGGCCGATGTGCCCGGCTTGCACGAGCGCGTGATCCACTTGCTCGGCAGATTGCGCTTCCGTACCAGCTATAGCCAGAACGTGCTCCGCCATTCCATCGAGGTCGCCTTCTTGACCGGGATGATGGCCGAGGAAATCGGCCTCGATGGCAACCTGGCTCGCCGCTGCGGCTTGTTGCACGACATCGGCAAGGCCGCCGATCACGAAGCCGAGGGGGGGCATCCCAAAATCGGCGCCGATCTGCTCAAACGGTTTGGAGAACGGAGCGAGGTCGTGCACGCCGCCTTGGGACACCACGACGACTTGCGTCTGGAAAACCCGTATACCGTGCTGGTGGCCGCGGCCGATGCCTGTAGTGCCGGGCGACCAGGCGCTCGCCGTGAATCGCTGGAACGCTACGTCAAACGCATGGAAGAATTGGAATCCATCGCCAGCGGGTTCGCCGGGGTCGAGCAGGCCTATGCCATTCAGGCCGGGCGCGAGCTGCGGGTGCTGGTCAGCGCCAAGCAAACCAGCGACGAAACGGCCGCCAAGATTTGCCGCGACATTGCCAATGCCTTCGAGGAACAGCTAACGTATCCTGGTGAAATCAAGGTAACCGTGTTGCGCGAGACCCGCGTGACGGAGATCGCCAAGTAAGTTCCCCCCGCGGCGGGCGCCGGCCGGCCAACAGGGCAGACGAAATCCTCCGGCCTAATCGCTCCCTCGCCGCCGCACGCCCCCGCTGGCACCTGGAAGGAACGCTGTGCGACTGCTGCTGATCGGAGACGTGGTCGGTCGCCCCGGACGCGATATCGTTCGCCAGGCGCTCCCCGCGCTGATTCGGTGCGAGCAGATCGACCTGGTGGTCGCCAACGGAGAGAACGCGGCAGCGGGCGCCGGGATTACTCCCGCGCAGTGCGACGAATTGCTGGCTGCTGGCGTCAACGGCATCACCCTGGGCGACCACATCTATCGCCGTCGCGAAATCCAGCCCCGCCTCGAATCGGCCGACAACCTGGTCAAACCGGCCAATTATCCGGGTACCGCGCCGGGCCAGGAATACATGCTGCTCACCGCACGCAACGGAGTGCGCGTGGCCGTCATCAGCCTGCTGGGAAGGGTATTCATGCGGCCCGTCGATTGTCCATTTGCCGCCGCCGATCGCGTCCTGGCACAGTTGCCTGACGACGTGCGGGTGGTACTGGTCGATTTCCACGCCGAGGCCACCAGCGATAAGCAGTTGTTGGGGCGATATCTCGATGGCCGCGTCTCGGCCGTACTGGGTACCCACACCCACGTGGCCACCGCCGACGAACAGATTCTGCCAGGCGGCACCGCATTTCAGTGCGATGTAGGCATGACAGGGCCCTACGACAGCGTGCTGGGCCGCCGCTACGACCGGGTGCTGGAAACCACCTTGACCTTCAACCCCACCCAGTTCGACGTGGCCACCGGCGATCCGCGTCTGTCGGGCACGGTGGTCGAGGTCGATACTGCCACGGGCCACGCCACGGCGATCCGCCGTCTGATGGTCGACGAGCCCACCGCCGCACGCCTGGTGGCCGCCGCAGCCTCGAGTTCAGGGTCTCCATAACTGGAACGCAGGCCCCGGTTTACCCCAGGCTGCGCCAGTTACCTTGGTCAGCTAATATTTCTCCACGGTCGGCATTTCCCACCTCGGGACGATCTTGCCTGGTCCTCGTCGTGCGTCCTATACTCCGCCCCGCTCGGAACCCCCCTGGGGCCAGGAGGTTGGGACATGGTGCGCGCGTTTTGTTCAATACTGCTGCTGGGGTGCCTGCTGGTTTGCGGATCACCGGCCACGCCGGTCAGAGCTCAAGCGCCCGAAAGCGATCTGTTCCCACCTGCCGACACCGGCCCCGAACCCGAGCGCGACGCAACGGGTGCTCCGGTAGCGCCTCGCGAGTCGGCGTCGCCTGCGCCGCTCCCCGCCCGCGAGACCACCGATCGATCGTCGGGTGACCCCGCGTCGGGCGGCGGCGCGCCGGCTGCCGATCGACCACCGCTCGAGCAGTTACCTCACCGCCCGCGCGCGCCGATGGCGCGGGTTTCGAGCGGTAGTGGTTCCTTGCCCAACGACGCCGGGCAGATCTATCGCGAATACGACATTGTCGACTATACGAAACGGGTGACGAACACCAACTCGCCCGAACAGGCGCTGATCGATTGGATTCTGCGAGAGACGGGCTACGAAGCCTGGCACACGGGCCCGGTGGTGGCGGTGCTGCACGCGGATCGCGAGAAACTGCGTGTTTATCATACACCTGAAATGCAAGCCCTGGTGGGCGAGATTGTCGATCGGTTCGTGAATACCGAGGCGGAAACGCATACCTTTGGGGTGCGCGTTGTGACGGTGGACAACCCGAACTGGCGCTCGCGCGCGATGAGCGTGCTGAGGCCGGTGGCGGTGCAATCGCAAGGCATTCAGGCCTGGCTATTGGCCAAGGAAGACGCCGCGCTGTTGATGGCCGATTTGCGACGGCGTTCCGATTTCAAGGAGCACAGCGCCCCGCACCTGATGGTGGCCAACGGACAATCGACCGTGGTGGCCGCCACGCGACCTCGAAAATACATGCGGGGAATTGTCACTCGGCCGGAAATCTGGCCAGGCTTCGATACCGACTGGAGCCAGATCGACGAGGGCTACACCTTCGAACTCAACCCGCTGTTGTCGCTCGACGGGCGTTTGATCGACGCCGTGGTGAAATGCAACATCGACCAGGTAGAACGACTGCTGCCGGTCACGCTCGATGTGCCTACCACGGTCGCCTCGCGCCAACAAACCAAGATTGAAGTGCCCCAGGTCAGCCAGTGCCGCCTGCACGAACGATTCCGCTGGCCCACCGACCAGGTGTTGTTGGTCGGGCTGGGCATGGTGGCGCCACCCACCGCCGCCGAGCCCGCCGCCTTCCGGCTACCGCTCTTATCCTCGGCACCCGAGCGGAGCGATCTCCTGCTGTTCATCGAAAGCCGAGGGCGGACGGGCCAACCGATCAGTGTGACCCGTGCAGAGCCCGCACCGGTCACCGTGCCGGCACAGGCGCTACGCGGTCGGCGCTAGCCAGCCCTACCGGTCCGGTTGGCCAGTTGCGCCCGTACCTGGCACCGCGCGGTGCTACGACCACGCGCTACGCTGCAGTGCAGCGCGAGCCACCCGGAGGACACGTTACCTCGGGGCGCCCAGACGTCCCAGCCGCAACAGCCGGCTGGCCTCGCCATCGAGCACGCTCAGCCGCTCGGCCAACGACAGCAAGGCGGCCTCTTCCTCCGCGGAAATCGCCGCCAGGGGGCTCCGCGGCGCGCCGCATTCCAGGCCAATCTGCTTGGCGTTGAGCCATTTGGTGGAACCAATGACCGGAAACCTGCTGTAGATTTCCTTCACTCGCGAGGCCTGCTGCTGCGCCGCCATCGACGCGGCCAAATCGCCATTGCGAAACGCCTCGTACACCGCCACGAACCGCTCGGGCGCCAGGCACACGCTGGCACAAACCACCCCCTGAGCACCCAGCACCAGCCCGGCCAACATCAGTTCGCCGCGGCCAACCAACAACTTCAGGTCGGGTCGCAGCCGTTGCACCTCGACCAACAAGTCGAGATTCACGCCCGAATGCTTCATACCCACCACCGTGGGCACGGCTTCCGCAATCCGCGCCACCAACGGCGCGCTTAGCGGTCGGCCCGTGGCGTCGGGTAGGTTGTACAGCAACAACGGGCGATCCGTGGCATCGCCCAGGCGGCGGAAATACTCGACGGTTTCGTCATCGCTCTTGCCGTAGAAGAACGGAGGTACGCTGCAAATGGCGTCAACTCCCAACTGCTGGCAACGCTTTGCCGCGTGGATGGCGTCGTCGGTCGTCGCCGCACCCACGTGAAACACCAAGGTCAATCGCCCGGCCACGGCAGCGTGAATCTGTTCGGCCAATTCGGCCCGCTCGTCGCGCGACAGTGCGACCCCCTCCCCGGTTCCACCAGCCACCCACAGACCGTGGCAGCCGGCCGCCACGTACCATTCGACCAACTCGCGCAAGGCATAAGCGTGAATGCGGCCCTGCGCGTCGTAGGGGGTAATAATCGGGGGCAACACCCCAGCGAATTTGGCCATGTGCTAAGTTCCACCGTTGAGAAAAATGTGGTCTAGGATCGGTGTCTAGAATCTCCGTGTAACGGTCCATCGTAACCGTGGTTTGCGGCCGACTCAATTAGCCAGGCCAGCTTGGTTTTTCATGTTGCACGGGCAGCCCGCCGAAGAATTCGACGCGCCTGCTAGAAGTCCGCTTCGCTCGCTGCGGCGATTGGCCCCACCCGCGACGCCTCAGGGCCGATCGAGCGTGGCCAGTTCGTCGGCCAAAGCGTCGAGCTTTTCGGCCAGGTGGGAAAAATGCGGGCCGGCGGCTGACCGCGCGCCGCCATCGGTGCGCCGCGCCGCCATCGGCAGTGCAGCGCGCGGAGTCCGTCGGTCGGTGACGCTCACCCGGTTGCCGAGCGCCAAGCTGCCGAAGCCGGCCAACAGGCCCAACTGGCCAGCCAACACGATGGGTAGGCCCAAGCCCCACAGTTCCGCACGGCCAGGCAGATACGAGCCGGCCATCAGGCTTGCTCCGCAGACCAGCGCCGTGGTGCTGATCCACAGTGCGGCCCAACCGAACAACACCACGCCAGCCGGCGTGGCCCCACCGGTTGCCACGCCCGGTGGCTGGCCGTGTTCCGGGTGACTTCGTGCAGCGCAGTCCGTTTCCACCAACTCGTCCGCCAGCGCCGTTTCACTACGCCATCCGGCGGCGGGTAACGGCCGCAATCGCGAGCCGAGCATGCGCAATTCTTGCTCCCAGACGGCCATCTCCCAAGCCAAGTCTACCGTCGGGGTCGCGTGTTCCGCGCCGCGCGATTCAGCAGGAACGCTCGCCGCGGTGTGCAATTCGCCCGGCAGGTTGCCACCCAACTGTGCGAACACCGCGTCGGCCGGCCGACCGGTTCGCGATCCGCGGCGCGACACCGGGCCGCGTGCCGATTTTCCACCCCGCACACGGTTCCCCTCGGGCGGGATGGCGCCAGGCACCGTGGGATGTGTGCCCGCGGCAGCAGCGGCTCGTACGGTCGTCGGTGGTCTCCCGCTAGGCAACTGCCGCGCTGCTGGAGTGATCTCGACCAACTCGTCGCGGGGGTCCAGTGCGACCGTTTCAGGCAGCTCGAAATCGGCAGGCAACTGCCACCCCTCGGCCGGCGCCGGCGGGGGCGGCTGCTCGGCCGCTGGTGCTCGACTGGCTCGCTCCACCGGTAAAGCAGTCACCAGCGCAGCGGCCAAAGCGCCCGGCGCCGCAGCCACCGTTCCGCCACAGCGAACGCAATGCGGCTGCCGGGCAGTCCCGACGGGCACCGCAGGCACGTCTTGAGCGCAACAGGGGCACCACATGGCCAAACCACGCCAGAGAGACTCGAACATCGATGCGATAGAACGTCGGCTCTATCGATCGGCCCTTCGCGCGCGAATCTGCACAATTCCCGAAAAGTTTTACGATCGCGTAGTGTCGCGAGTATCCGGACCTGGCAGGTTGAGTAAACTGGGAAGCCGCCGGACTCGAGCGGTTTGCCAGTTGCACAACACGTGCCCTCTGGCGGCGGCCCCCGACGTTCGGTTCAGGGTGAGCCGTTGACCGCTTGCAGCCCGACGAAGAATTCGACTTGCGGCTAGGCGCGAGGCAAGTGCAAACAAGTATCCCCCTCGTCACTCGAACCGCGTGACGGTGCAGCGAATCGGTTGCCGCGGCAGGTCCGACGTCGTAGATTGCGATGGCCAGGACCCCGGGGGGCGTCATCATGGTACTTCATCGAGCTCGATCCCTGCCGGCCAACCTGGTAGGCAGCCGCTGGCCACGCTGGCCGTACGCGACGTGGGTTCTATGGCTGCTGCTAGCGATCTTGCCCCTGACCAGAGCCAACGCAGCCCCGTTTGCCGTGGGGGGTGATCCGCGCGTCGATCCGGCGCGATTTCGGGTGACGACGTTTGCCTCGGGCCTGCAGTTTCCCACCAGCATGCAACCCCTGGACGATGGCTCGCTGCTGGTGGCGGTTAGCCAGACCACGTCGCCCAGCTTTTTTGCGGCGCCCGGCAACCTGCTGCGGTTGGTCGACGCCAACGGCGACGGGACCGCCGATGGGCCCGGCCAGGTGCTGTATGCCGGGTTGCCTGGGGCCATCACGTCGCTGCGCAGAGCGGGCGGTTTAGCGCTGGCCACTAGTGTACAGGCGGGGCAAGAGCGCATCAGCATCTTGCGACAAGGGGCCACCGTCGATGCGCCGTGGAGCCTGGCGGGCAGTCTGAACTTTGCGTTTCCAGCCGGCTGGGAACACAAGAGCTATGCTCTGGCCGTGCGCGGCGCCGCCGAGCCCGGTACCTACGAGGTGTTTTTCAATGTGGGCTCGCGCAAGAACAACGAACACGACGACACGACCGTGGCCTTCAGCGGATTGGCCACCGGCACCCTGTTGGGCGAGTCGATCTATCGCCTGGTACTCGCCGATCTGGGCAGTTCGGTGTCGGTGTCGGGTATCGAACGCGTGGCCAGCGGACTGCGCAACGCGGCGGGCCTGGCGTTCGCGCCGGGCAGCGGCGATTTGATGTTCGAAGACAACGGCATCGACACGCCAGGCAACGCCACGGAGCCGCTCAGCGTGGACGAATTGAACCGGATGCCCGCCGCGGCGATTGGCGGCGCGGTGGAAGATTACGGTTTTGCCGCGAACTACACTGCCTATCGCACGGCACAAGTGGTCGGCGGCCAAGGACTGCAACCGTTCGCCACGTTCCAGCCCTGGGGTAACCCGCTCACCGGCTCGGAAGCGGAAGGCGCCGTGGAAATCGCGTTCGCTCCGGCCGCGTTTCCCAGCAGCCTGGCGGGCGGCGTGTTCGTGGGCTTTCATGGCCAGGGGCAATTGGCGGGCCTGGCCAACGAGGAGAACCCGGTGGTGCTATTCGATCCTGCCAGCGGCACGTCGTTCCATTTCATCAGCAACAACGAGCCGGGCATCGGCCATCCGAACTCGCTTTTGGCCACCGACGATTCGTTGTTCGTCGCCGATCTATCCGGAACGGGGTTGCTTTCGGGTTTTGGCGCGGGAGCGATTTATCAGATTCGCTACGTGCCACCGGTGCTGGTGGGCGATGCCAATGGCGACTGCACCGTCGGCGCCGCCGACTATGCCATCTGGGCGGCCCAGTTCAATCAATCGGCCGCCGCGCTCCCCGCCGATTTCGATGGCTCGGGTTCGGTCGGAGCCGGCGATTACACGCTGTGGGCGGCCAATTTTGGCCACACCTGCCCGGCGGGAAGTATTGCAGCACCCCAGCCTGTGCCCGAACCTGCCACCTGGTGCCTGGTCGCCGCCAGCGCTCTCGGCCTAGGCTGCATGCGCCGGCGTAGGCAGCGCGCTCGGTGAGCGCGGGGGATGATGGGCCCCATCGGTGCCTATGGCAGGTAAAGCGCCTACCGGTCTGCCGGGACCAAGCCCAAAGTATTCCCGAGCCTTCTGCTGCGGAAGCGAACGTGTCGCGTCTGCCGCGCTACCCGAATTCTCGGGTTTGACGCCGCATTAGATGTTGGTCTTCGTCTCGGCCGGGTCGCCGTCGTTCAAGACGTCCTGCGCGAACGTGTACAGGAACCAGTCGAGTTCCGTGCTGCCGAACAGCGAATCGACCGCGCTGTCGTTGAACACGGTGCTGCCACCTTGCAGGAAGTTGTTGCCGTTGGACCGGGGTCCGACGCCGGTGCCCGAGATATTGGCCACCCGCTCGGCGTAGGTGCGCCCCGACACCCACTCGGCCTGAATCGCGAAGATGGCCGTGGGATAGTCGGGGAAGGTGACCGCGTTGGCAATCAGGATGTCTTCACCCGCATTGCCGGTGAGGGTGTCGGCCCCCAGGTGGCCGACCAGAATATCCTTGCCGTTGCCGCCGACCAGCGAGTCGCCGCCGTCCGTGGCTTGGGTGCCGCCGATCAATAAGTCGTTGCCTTCGCCACCGTCAATGGTATCTCCCAAGAAGCCGCCCACCAGCACGTCGTCGCCGTTGCCGCCGACCAGGCTCACCGCGCGGCTGGTCAGGAACTCGGCCACCATGGTGTCGGGGAAGTCGTAACCGAAGGCGATCACCTTGCCGGTCACACCGCCCACGTTGTTGGTCTTGTTCACGCCGACCGTGTTTTCAATCACCGCGAAGATGGTTACCGCGCCGCCTGGGCCGGTAAAGAAAAACACCCCATCCAGGCCGTTGGTGCCACCCCAGATCAAATCGGTCTGGCCCATGCCGTTCGATCGCAGCGCGAAATCGGTGGTGGTCACGGGTAGCGTCGTCGTCGCTCCAGCCGCGCCTTGCCGGTCGACCGCGGTGACCTTCACATTGGTCACGCCCGAGGTGAAGAATTGCCGCGTGGCGTTCGTTCCAGCGCCCGGGCCAACCACCGTCTGGTCGGTGGTGCCGTTGCCGTCCCAGTCGATGTTGTAAGTGAAGTTGAAACCTTGATCGACCGCCGAGGGGTCGGTGGCGGTAAAGGTGAACGTGCGCACCTCGCCGCGATAACCGCCCGTGCCACTGGCGCCGGCCGTGGGGCCGACATTGTTGATGGTGATCGTCGTGCCGGCCGACGTGACCGTGGCCGCGCCGTCGCTCACGCGCACCTTCACGTTGGAAATCGTCAGCGGACCGTCGTTGAAACCGAAGCCCACCAGTTGCGCCCAAGTGATCGTCGGCGACACGCCGGTAGCGTCGGTGAACACGCCGTCGTTGTTGAGATCCCAGCTATAGGTCAACACGTCCAACGGGTTGGGGTCGCTCGAAAGCGCGGCACTTAGCACCACGTTCTGACCTTCCGACGTAACATACGCACCGCCCGCGCTGGCGGTCGGCGCCACGTTGGTCATCGTGAGCGTCGTGGCACTCGAAGTCGTCGTGGCGACGCCGTCGCTGACCTGCACACGCACGTTGTAGGTCGGACCGTCGGTAATGCCCAAGGCCGCCAACTGCGTCTTGTTCAACGTCGGGCTCACGCCCGTCGCGTCGCCATAGGTGCCGTCGCCGTTCACGTCCCAGGAATAGGTCAGCGGGTTGGGTCCGCTATCGGGATCGCTGGAGCCCGAGCCGTTCAATGCCAGGTTGGCGCCTTCCGCGATGTTGTAGGGTCCACCGGCGTTGGCGATGGGCGCTGCGTTACTCGAGTCGAGGTTCAACAACCTGAAGGGCAGCAGCGTGGTGCGCGCCGAGGGGCCACTGGCCAGCGTGAAGGTCGGCGTGCCCGACTGAGTCGAGACGAACAACTGTCGCAGTGGATCCAGGTCGCTCAGAGCATGGAACTTCACCCGACCCAATAGTGCGTATTCGTTCACTCCCACGTTGGCCAGCCCGGTGGCGCCACCCAGGTTACGCACGCGGCCGTTTGCATCGTCAACCGTGCCGGTGGGCGAGGCGGTGAACACACCACCGTGCGTAATATCCGGCGTCGTCGCATTGAGCAGGCTGGTGTCGTAGGCCAGCGAAGCGCTGCCAGAAACCACGCCCGACCCGCTGCCCGATCGAACCCACAGTTCGACATAGAAATCGCTGTCCTGGTTGACGGTGGTCACGCCGGCCGGCAGGCTGGCCGAGCGCTCGACCACCGTCGGCGTCGCGACGGGCACCGCCTGCACCAAGAGCGGCTGATTGGCCGGGTTGAAGCTGCGGAACAGGAACTTGTAATAGGTATCCATATCGCTGGGCAGGTAGATGTGCGCCTGGTTTTCCTTGACGAACATCTCGTACTCATAGGTTCCTACACCCAGCGCGTTGGCCGTGGCCTTGTCGGTGACCGCGCGGTACATGTTCAACGCCCGGTCGCGGCGGAACTTGCCTTCGGCGTTCCCCTGGGTACTGCTGTCCTCGACCGTGGTGTCGTTCTGGCCCACCCAAAACATCATGCGGTGCTGCAAGAACGCGTTCTCGTTGAAGGTCACGCCCGGAGGAGCCGGAAACAGCGCGAACGGCAAGCTGCCATAGGGGAACGGCACGGCGCTGTCGGGAAAGGTGTGCCGGTCGGCACTGGCGTGCACCGCCGCGGCGACCCGGGTCGGGTGCGCCCAGGTAAAGGCTTCCGTAAACGCCGCCCCGCGCGAGAAGCCGAACAGGTTCAGTTGGCTGCCGTTGCCCACGCCCGCCGCGGTCACCTCTTGCACGATATTCAACAGTGCCAGATCAGCGGCCGCGTCGTTCGCGGTGTTCCAAGACAACCGTCCATATTCGTCGTATCGTCCATCGGTGGCGAAATACGGCGCGATCACCACCAGACTCGTCACGCCATTGGCCGGCGTGGCTACGTAGTTCTGCCAGTAGCTGGTGTGGGGGCCAATCTCGCGGCCCGCGCCATGCACGCTGACAATGATCGGCGTGCTGGCATTGACGGTGCCGAACAGGCCTACCCGATACGACAATTCCGGATCGGCCGTGTCGAGCACATGGAACACGCCATGCGGCAACGTGTTCGAGAAAAAGTACCCGTTGTTGGTAATCTTCACGTCGTCGATCATGAAACCGTCGGTCGAGAAACTGTTCAAGCCATATTGCGAGAACCGGATCTTCACCGAGGGGTTGAACGTGTAGCTCGTGGCAAACGTGCTGTTGATGCGCGCTAGATTCGCCCCCAGGTCGTATTCCATCAACTGCCACAGGCCATCGCCCACGCGGTTGGTGATATCCTGGCCTTGAATGTCGACCAACCGATAGTAGTTCGTGCCGTCGAAGCTGATCGACACCCCATCGCCCAACGCGCCGGGCGCCGCCAGCGTGAACGTGTCGGTCAGCGGATCGGGCTCGTCGTCGGCCAGGGTGCCAAAGTTGCCTTCCAACTGGTGGAAGATCAACTTGCCCTGCGTGTAGCCGTTCATGTTCAAGGTCAGCGTTGCCGACGCCAGATCCTTCACCGCGTCGACCCCCGTCGAGTGCAGCCGCAGGGCCCGGGTGCCGGTCCCCACGCTGCTGCCCGTGATCACCGTGGCCTGCCCTTGGCCGGTCACGCTCGTGGTCCAACCGCCGGGCAAGCCGGTTTCAAAACCGGTGGTATAAAACAACGCCCGGTTCACACCCACATTCACCGTGCGGGTGTCGCTCAAGGTGCCCCACCCGTCGTCGGTGACCACCACCTGCACGGCCACTTCCGATGCATCGCCGGCCGCAGGCGTCCAACTGATCAGCCCGGTGTTGGCGTCGATCGTCATGCCGGCCGGCGCGCCCACCAGGCTATAGGTCAACACGTCGCCTTCGGCATCGGTGGCCCCCGGCGAAGTAATGTTGATCGAGCTGCCTTGGTTCACGTAGTAATGCTGTGGATACGACTGCAACACGGGCGCACTGTTGATGGGCGACAGCACGAAACCCTGGTTCGCGCCCAGCGGGTTGATGCCCGTGCCCACAATCACGCCCAAGTCGTTGATGTCGCTGGCGCCGCTCAGCGTCCATCCGGCGGCCAGGTTGTCGACAATATCGACACCGTTGGCCAGATCGAACGTGCCGCGACCGGGAATCCACACCCACGCGTGGCTCACCGTGGTGCTGATCGGCAGCTTCGAGGTACCCACCACCACGCCGAACTCGTTGATGGCCGTGGCCAGGTTGTTGTGGGCGGGGCTTCCGCTTTCTGAAATCGGCGGCAGCGCGGTAATCGAAGCCTGGATGTTCGTCGCATTCGAATCCCACAGCACGGCGCTCAGCCCTGCCGCGTTCGACAGCGCCTGGCCAGTCACAATGCCGGTGTTCGTCACATCGGTCGCCAGGCTGTATTGGTTCCCGCCCGTCACCGCCGGGGCGCCCAGGTCGCGAATTCCGCGAATGGCGTCCCACACAAAGGCATGCGTGTCCGGATCGAGCACGTTCCCCACGCTGCCGGCACCGACCACTTGGCCGCTGTCGTTCATGCCATTGCCAATGCTGATATCCAGGCCATTGGCCAGGTCGCCCAAATCGGTCAGCCCCAACTTGGTTCCCTGGGTGGTGGTGGCCACCGAGAACCCAGCGCCGTTGTTCAGGGTGGACCCCGTAATCAGCATCTGCGGGATGTTCATGTTGGCCCGCTGGCTGACAAACGTCACGGTCCAGGGAGACCCGGGGCCGGGACC
>CAYSXM010000052.1:0-12193 GCA_964434905.1 uncultured Pirellulales bacterium
TACTGCCTGATAGCGTTTGGAAAACTCGTCTGCTTGTTGTTCGAGCTGTTCGGCAAGCGTCATGGCTGTTTACGATCCTTCCATACTTCCTGCTTGGCCTTGAGAAGGCGACTAGTATACGACTCGGCCGGTACCTCAGGAGCGAGCGACGTGGAACCAGGTGCCGTGGGAGGCGCGACTGGGGGCGCGTCGCGCAGCGCTTCGGCCACGGCGTTTTGGGCCGCCGTGGTTCCTGCGGGCGTTGGTTCAAAACGGGTGGCGGCACGCTGCAGGTCGAGTTGATCGCCGACCTCGGCCTTGCGATTTCGCAGCCGGTCTAGGTATTCCTTGTCGGCGGCCGTCGATTCGTGTCCGCGCCAGCGCAAGCGCACCTGCTGCGCCAGCCGAGGAACCCAGGCCAGGCTGAACGCTACGCGGCGCACGAGCACGTCAAAAAAAAACAGGCAACTGGCCAACAAGGTTGCCAGGTGCCAGGCCTCGAGGCTGCTCGTGGCGGGGGGCAAATCGTGACGAAAGCTGTCGACCTGCAGCAACGATTCCAGCGGCGCGGGCGCACCGGCCGGGGCCACGATCAGGCGGCCAGGCTGGCCCCCCCGGGGCGCAAAATGCGCCAACGTGGTAAGCAAGGCCTCGTCGGTTTCGCGGGCGCGGAATTCCGCGGAATAGGGCACGTTGACCCCCGTCCGCAGCGGCGACATCCGCGGGCCGGGGTTGACCAGCACGAAGTAGCTGCCCGCATCGTCGGCCTCGAATCGGCCGACGTAGCGCCCGGGGGCAACTTGTTCTAGTTTCAGCTCGCGCGGTTCCATATCCGGGCCCAGTACCGATCCGCTCATGGGGAGGAAATTCAAGTAGGCATCGTCATTGTCGAGCGAAGTGATCACAATCTGCCCTTGGCCATCGCGCACTTCGGTCGAGAGCGTGAACTTGCCCTGATCGCCCACCGGGCGCATCGACCAGCGCACCATCTGCCCAAACAGTTTGTCGTAACCTTCCCAGCTCAGCCAATCGCTGGCCCAGCGCGCGCCGCCGTCGCTGGTGAATGCCACGGCCCTCCCCAACCCAAAATTCCAACCGGCCAAAACCGTGCTGTGTTCCGCGGCACCGGGGCGCGGCGAGCGCAGCACCACTTCGACTAGCGGGTTCTGCTTGACGGTGGTCATCACATAGCCTGTGATGGGCGGTAAGACGGCGGGCAGGCCACGAATCATTTCATGGTCGGTGACCAATTGGGGGCTAAACGGTGGCGGCTGGTCGTAGATCAGCGGGCTGGCAACACGGCGTGCCTCGCGTTGAAAAATGCGAGGCAAGGCCTTGGGGTTGCGCACTTCGTAGTACTTTCCGCCAGTGCGCGTGGCGAGCTTCTTGAGCTCGGCACTGCCCGCCGGCCCGTGGGTACCCACCGCCACGGTCGAAACGGTGATTTTTCCCGTTACCAGGCTCTGAATGACGGAAGACGAGGGGCTGGTGGGATCCCCATCGCTGATGACGACCATGTGCTTCACCGCCACATCGTTCAATTTGGCGAACGATTGACGCGCCATGATCAACGTGGGGTCGAAGTCGGGCATATCTCCGGGCGTCATGCGGTCGAGCTTGGCCAGCATGCGGTCCCGGTTGCCGCCGACCTTGGTCAGCCCCTGGGGTGGGTTCCAGAGCCATTGCTCGGCGCCGTCCCAATGCAGCACGCCGCAATAATCCTCGGCGCCCAACGCCTTGATGGCCTCTTGAGCGATGACTTTCTGCCAGTAGTTTCCTTGAGCCATTTCCGAGGCGTGCATCAGCAAGGCCAGCGCGCCGCGGGGACTGACTTTCGCACTCTTGATCTGGAAATCGACCGGCATGGCCCGCTCGACTTCGGTGTTCGACCACCCGCCAGCGCCGAAACTATTTGGCCCCCCCAACATGACAAGGCCACAGCCCATTTGCTCGGTGTTGCGAGCCAGCATCTTAATTTGCTGTTCGCTGAAGTCTTCCCGTGGCACGTTCGCCAGCAAAACCGTGTCGAACTGTTGCAGTTCGGGCAGGCTGCTGAATGACTGGTCGCTGGGGCGCAGACTGACCTCGAGGTTCTGGGCCCTCAGCCGCGCGGCCAGGTGGTCGAACTCTCCGCGGTGCTCGGGGTCTTCGAGCATCAGCACCTGCCCGCTTCCGCGGACATAGGTAAAGGCCGTGGCGCGGTTGTTTTGCACCAGGGCATCGTCCGCCGGATCGTCGGGAATAAATCGTGCCTCATAGGTATACGGAGCAGCTTGCTCGATTTGTTGCCGAAGGCTGAAGGCGTGCTTGCCAGGCGTCAATTGCACGGCCTGTTCGCTGAGCACGACCGGCTGGTTGTCGATGGTTTGTGAGATCACAAGTTTGCCCGCCACGACCCCACCCTGGGGCGCATCGGCCCGGGCCGCATTGTTCACGACCACGCGCAGATCGAAGGGCGTACCCTTGCGCACGTCGGCCGGCACGCTCAGGCGGTCGACCGAGACTTCAGCGCGGGCCTGAAAAAAGACCGGCACCGTGTCGATGCTGACGCCGGCCTCGGCCAGGGCCTGGGCCTGTTCCACGGCGCTGCCCAGGTTCTCGTTGCCATCGCTAACAATCACGATGCGTTGTGCCGCATCTTCGGGAAACGTTGCCTGAGCCAACCGCATGGCCGCGGCCAAGTTCGTATGCTCAGGGTCGAACAGGCTTTCCACCGTCGCGCCCAGTGGAATGCTTTCATCGACGGGGGGAATCTCGATGGCCGCATCGCGACCAAACACGATGACCCCCGCGCGATCGTCGTGGACTCGATGCCTCTCGACGGCCTGGTTGACATACTGCCGCATGGCTTCCCGACGCGGGGCGGGTATGCTCAACGACTGATCGAGCAGGTAAATCACCGTCAGCCGATGGCTCGATCGCACCCACCGAACCTCGGCCAGGGCGGCCACCAATAGGGCCAGCACCGCGGTGCGCAGGGTCAACGCCGCGGCCCGGCGCCAGGTGCCCAACCCGGCCAGGCTGCGATAGCTAAACCACCAGAGCGCGGGCGCTAGCAGGCCCAGCAGCAGCCATGCCGGGCTATCGAAGTCGATTTGGAATGTGCCCCACACGCCGACGATCCTTGCTCACGAATGCCTGGTTCCGAGTTGCCTTGAAGAAAGCGACTCGCTATCCCTGCGGCGCATCAAGATGGCCGACCGGCTACAGTCGGAATTCCTGAACCCGGTGGTTGTTCGAGTCGAGAACATGGATCAGCCCTTTCGAATCGACCACCAAGCCCCAAGGGTTGAACAGCTCGCCGGGCCCGCGCCCCTGGCGCCCCCAGGTACCCAAAGAGACGCCGTCCGGCGTAAATTTTTGCACGCGATGGTTGCCATATTCGCAGACATACAGGTTGCCTTGGGTATCGAAGGTCAGGTCATAGGGGTAGCTTAACTGTCCTGGGCCCGAGCCGTGCCGACCCCAAGTGTTCAGCAGCTTCCCCGCGGTATCAAACACCTGGATGCGGTGGTTGCAGGCGTCGGCCACCCACAGTTGGTTGTGACGGTCAAATTCCAGGTCTTGGGGGCGCAAAAACTCTCCGGGCTCGGCGCCATGGCCTCCCCATTGCAGCAGGAACTGCCCGTCGGTCGAGAATTTCTGGATTCGATCAAATTCTCCGTATTCAGCGATGTAGTAGTTACCCTGCGCGTCTTGTACCGCGTCGGTGACCAGCCCAAATTCGCCCGGCCGTTGACCCAGCTTGCCGCCCAGGGTGCGTAGCAGCTTACCCTCGGCCGAGTAAAACAGCACGCGATTGTAATGGGTATCAGCCACCAGGACCTGGCCTTGGCGACTGATGGAAAGGCCCGTGGGTCGTCCGTTTTTCGACTCGGGCGTGCGCCAGGCCCGCACAAACCGTCCGGCAGAGTCGAAGACCTGGATTCGGGCCGTCATGTCGACGATGTACAACTGATCCTGGGCATCGATCGCCACGGCGCGTGGTTTCTGAAATCGGCCGTTGCCCAAGCCGCGTTTACCCCACAGCCCCTCGGGTTGCCGCGGCTCCGCGCTCGGCGCGCATCCTGCGGCCAGCAGTCCGCAACATGCGCACGCGGCCACGTACCAAAGCAGGTCGCCCCATCGAGAATTTCGTGCGGCTGGCATGAAGTTAGATTCTATCGGGCCAGGGCTCGTCTGGCACGGATCGTGCCTCGATGCCGGTGGCTGCGTGGTGAAGCGGGCAGGCGCCCCGCGCCGTAGCATAGCAAGGCAGCGCGGGCGTTCGCCGTGTGCTCGTTCCCGCACTCCAAGCCCTTGACCGAATTGATCTTAGGCTTCTATAGTTGAGCGGTTCATGCGCTTCTGGGCGGGCTTGTCCCGCACTGGGCCGAGAGGGGGCATCGGCGCGGGGCCCAGACGCTGCTCATTTCCACTCGTCTTCCGGCAAGGCCGTTTGGCATGCAACCTGTGGTGCTCGATTTGCGCGGCGCCGACGACTCTCGCGATGTCGTGCATCGCGCGGTTCAAGCGCTGGTAGAAGGACAGCTCGTAGCATTTCCCACGGAAACCGGCTACGTGTTGGCTGCAAGCGCCTTGGCCGCCAGCGGGGTGGAACGGATGCTGAGCTGGTCTCGCGGACCAGACCCAGTTCGCCTGTACTTGGCACTGAAGAGCGCCGACGAGGCCCTGGACTATGTACCGCACTTGAGCCTGGTAGGCCAGCGGTTGGCGCGGCGATGTTGGCCCGGGCCGGTGACGCTGGTGGTCGACGATTCCGATCCTGAAAGTCTCATTCGCCAGTTGCCGTCGCGGGTGCAACAGGCGCTGGCGCCTGCAGGCCAGGTCTGTTTACGGGTGCCGGCACACACGGCGCTGACCGACGCGGCCAGGCTGTTGGCCGGGCCTGTAGTCTTTGCGCCGGCCAGCCATCCGGGCGAGCCAGAATCGCTTACCGCACAAGACGTCGTAGCGGCAGTGGGGGACCGGGTACAGTTGATCGTCGACGATGGTCGCAGCCGCTACGGCCAGCCGCCATCGATGGTGCTGGTCCGAGGGCGTGAACTGGAGTTGCTGCAAGTGGGCGTCGTACCGGAAGTGCATCTGGCGCGGTTGTCCAGCCTGATGATTCTATTCGTTTGCACTGGCAACACCTGCCGTAGCCCCATGGCTGAAATGCTGTGCCGACAGATGCTTGCGGAAAAGCTGGGGTGCCAGCCTGGCGAGTTGGAGCAGCGCGGCGTGCTGGTAGCTTCGGCGGGTGTGGCGGCCATGTTGGGTGGACGTGCCAGCCCCGAGGCAGTGACGGTCATGTCGCAGGCCGGGCTGAACCTGGCCGACCATGAATCGCAGCCCATCAGCGCCACACTGATTAAGCACGCCGACTACATTCTGGCCATGACCCGTTCGCATCGTCAGGCAATTTTGGCGGATTGGCCAGAGGCCGCTGACCGGGTGCATTTGTTGTGTCAGGACCGCAGCGACATTCCCGATCCGATTGGCGGCCCGCCCGAGTTGTATTTGCGCTGTGCCGAGCGCATGCGGCGCGAGTTGACACCCTGGGTGGCGCGCTGGAACTTATGATCGGCCTGGAGCATGGTGCCAACCCATTTTGGCCCAGGGAAACCGTTGCCCAAAGTTCCGGAACTTCATCCACTTCAGGGAAGGCACGTATGCGAGTGGCGGTGGGAAACGATCATCGGGGAGTAGCCATCAAGCACAAGGTGCTGGAAACGCTCACACGCCTTGGCCACGAAGTGGTCGACGTGGGGACGCACACCGGCGAAAGCGTGGACTACCCGGACATTGCCGCGGATGTGGCGCGCCAGGTTGGCGCGGGGCAAGTCGATCGCGGCGTGCTGATTTGTGGCACCGGTCTGGGGATGTGCATTGCGGCCAACAAGGTACCCAACGTGCGTGCCGCGGCGTGTCACGACGACCTGACCGCGGAAATGAGTCGCCGGCACAACGATTTGAACGTCTTGTGCCTGTCGGCCGACTTGCTGGGAGAACGGCTGGTCGATCGAATGGTCGAGATCTGGATGAAGACCGACTTCGACGCGGGCCGTCACGCTCGCCGGATTGAGAAAATATCGGCCCTGGAGCGCCAGCCGCGCGCCGGCACAGAGTAAGCCGCCGCGATGGGAGAGAACTCTGGACATCGGCCGGCGCCCTGGCCCACCGCTTGACGGACTCAACTGGCATGCACACCGTTTCCACCACGCTCGTGAGTCCTGAAGTATTGCAACAGCTCGAGCGGCTGGAATTGGTCTCGCGGAGAATGTTCCGTGGTCAACTGAAAGGAGAACGCCGCAGCCCACGCAAGGGACAGAGTGTGGAGTTTGCGGATTATCGCAACTACGTACCTGGCGACGACATTCGCTTCATCGACTGGAACACGTACGCCCGGCTCGACCGTTTGTTCCTCAAGCTGTTTCTCGAGGAAGAGGACCTGCACTTCTATACGTTGATCGATGCCAGCCCATCGATGTCGTTTGGCGAGCCCAGCAAGCTGCACTATGCCAAGCAGGTAGCAGCGGCCCTGGGGTTCGTGGGGTTGACCCACAGCGATCGCGTGAAGGTGGAAACCCTGGGGCAATCGCCACGCCAACCCACCCAGGCGCTACGCGGACGGCGCAATTTGTGGCGGCTTTTCGAGCAGGTCGAAGCAATTAGCGAAGAGCCGACGGTGCCTTTGGCGGCAGGCGTCAAGAGTTTCTGTTTACGGAATCCCGGCAAGGGCATTTTGGTACTGATCAGCGATCTGCTCGACAAGCAAGGCTTTGAAGACGCATTACGCTATCTCACTGCCCGGCAACTCGACGTCTACGTCATTCAGGTGCTCTCGGCCGAGGAATTGTCGCCGACTCTGGTGGGCGACCTGCGTCTGATCGACAGCGAGGACGGTGACCTGGCGGAGATCACGGTCAGTGCGCCATTGCTCAAGCGCTATGAGCAGACGTTGAACGCCTTCGTGGGTTCGGTGCGAGAATTCTGCCACCGGCGCGGCATGGCCTACCTGCTGGCCAGCAATCAAACCCCGTTCGACCTGTTGGTGTTGCGCTATTTGCGACAGCGTGGACTGGTGCGCTGATGTGGCCCCAATGGACCAGCATGCTTTCGCCGGGGCAGTGGCTGCTGTTGGCCACCGTGCCGCCGGCGATTCTGTCGCTGTATTTTCTCAAGCTTCGCCGACAACCCCGGCTGGTGCCCAGCACCTATCTGTGGCGCCGCTCACTCGAGGATCTGCACGTCAACAGCCTGTGGCAAAGGCTGCGGCAAAACCTGCTGCTGTTTTTGCAATTGGCACTGATCGCCTTGGCCATGTTGGCGCTATTGCGGCCGGCCTGGCGGGGCACGCGACTGAGTGGCGACCGGTTTGTGTTTCTGATCGACAATTCCGCGAGCATGTCGGCCAACGACGTCGCGCCCTCGCGCCTGGCAGAGGCCCAACGGCAGGCGCTAGCGCTGATCGACCAGTTGCCGTCGGGTGCGGTGGGCCTGGTGATCAGCTTTGCGGACCGCGCGCAGGTGGAACAAACCTTTACCGACAACAAAAAACAATTGCGCAGCGCGATTTCCCGAATCGCCTCCACCGTCGCTGAATCGTCGTTGGCCGAAGCCCTGCGCGTGGCGGCGGGGTTGGCCAATCCAGGCCGCAGCGCCACCGAAGCACAAGACATTCAAGTGGCCGATGCGTTGCCGGCGGTGCTCTATATTTTGAGCGATGGCCAATTCCCCGATGTGACGGGCTTCTCACTGGGCAACCTGGAGCCCAAGTATCTGCCCATCGGCGAGCCGCAGGTTGCTAATTCAGCCATCACGGCGTTTAGCACGCGCCGCAACGCC
The DNA here is from genome assembly GCA_964434905.1 of uncultured Pirellulales bacterium. Classification (GTDB taxonomy): domain Bacteria; phylum Planctomycetota; class Planctomycetia; order Pirellulales; family CAYNRE01; genus CAYSXM01. Next base: position 7,810 of record CAYSXM010000052.1, read on the forward strand.
GACCGCCAAGACGCCCTACAGGCTTATGCTCGGGTCGAGAATTTCGGCGCGGCAACCGTGGAAATGGAATTGGCGCTCGAACGTGACGACCGCCTGATCGATGCCCAAAAACTGAGTGTCGAGCCGGGCCAGGCAGGCGCCGCGGTGTTCGATCTTGAGCCGCTAGATCAAGGCGTGCTGAGCGTAGCCTTGCGCACCACCGATGCACTGCCGCTCGACGATCGCGCTTGGACTGCCATTGAACCGCCGGCGCGATCCCGGGTGTTGGTCGTGGGGCCGGAGAACGAACCGCTGCGTTTCGCGCTGACAACCGACCGCGCCGTGCGTCTGGCAGAGGTCGAATTCGCGAACCCGGAACTTTTGGAAACGGAAGAGTATCTGCGCCGATCCCGCGCAGGCGAGTTGCAACTGGTGATCTACGACCGCTGCACCCCGCGCGAGTTGCCCCAAGCAAATACTCTGTTCATTGGCCGCTTGCCGCCAGGAGAAACCTGGCACAGCGGTCCTGCGGTGGCGCCGCAGATTATCGACATCGAGACGGCTCACCCGCTGTTGCATCTGATCGAATTGGGCAATGTCGATATCGTGGAGGCCACACCCCTGGTGCCGCCGCCGGGTGCCAAAGCGCTGCTGCAAAGCCAAGCTGGCCCGCTGTTGGCCGTGGCGCCCCGCGATGGCTATGAAGACACCGTCCTAGGCTTCGAACTCGCAGCGGGCGACCGCATCAACACGAACTGGCCGCTGCGGGTCAGTTTTCCCCTTTTCGTATTGAATAGCCTGGAGTATCTCGGACGTACCGCCGCGGCCGACGATCGATCGTATCGGCCGGGCAGCGTGGTCGAATTGCACCCGGCGGCGTCGCCCACGGCGGTCGACGTGCTGTCGCCCAACGGCCAGCGAACGCGTGTCGAGCGCGATCGGCAACAGCGCTATTTTTTCGCTGACACCGCGCAATTGGGGGTTTACCAGGTGCGCGACGCCGGGCGCTTGATCGGTCGCTTTACGGTGAATTTGTGCAGCGCGGCGGAGAGCAATCTGGCAGCCCGACCAGCGGGTTCGATCCGCATTGGATACACCCAGGTGGCCGGGGGGCGCAGCCGGGAAACATCTCCGCGCGAAGCCTGGAAGTGGCTGATCCTGACCGCTCTGGTCGTGCTCATCGGAGAGTGGTATATCTATAACCGTCGGGTGTACTTGTAAGCAGGCGCGTGCTCGCAATCACCGCGCGGTCCCGGCTAGGCCTTTTTTCTTGGTTCCTAGGACCTTCGCCCCGTGCGAAGTGGCCCCGTTCCGCGCGATGAAAACCCAGCCCCGCGATCTTCGCCACGGCCGAGGACCCCACCGAGCGGGCAAGCCCCGGCGTCTGCGCAACTTTGTGGAAAACGACCTGATCCGTCGGGTAAGTTTCGACGAATACAAAAATCGTGTGCAGAATGTTTACGGTGGCCCACGCGGTGCCGTTTTGGCAGCGGCCAGCCTGGTGTCGCTGCATCTGCCCCTTGGGGCCCGGTTGCTGCGTAAGCGCCGCTTCGACCTGCGCGGGTGCAAGCATATTCTGGATGTCGGTAGCGGCGCCGGACAAATTGCCCAGCACCTGCTGAAATATGCCGACCGCGACGCACGGATCACCTGTACCGACCTGTCGCATGAAATGTTGCGCCGGGCTCGCCATCGGTTGAAGAGCGAGGCGCCGTTGCACGTCGTGGCCGACCTGGCGCGGTTGCCATTCGCCGACGGAACGTTCGACTGTGTCACCTGCGGCTATGTGCTCGAACATTTGCCCGACGCGCGGTTGGGGCTGGCTGAGTTGTATCGGGTCATGCAGCCTGGTGGCCGTTTATTGCTATTGACTACCGAGGATACATTTAGCGGCGCATGGACCAGCCGGCTGTGGGCTTGCCGGACGTACAATCGGCGCGAACTGCACGAAGTGAGCGACCAGCTTGGCCTGCGGTGGCGCAAGGAACTGTGGTTTTCGCAATTGCACCGCATGTTTCGCGCCGGGGGTATCGTGGTTGAAATCGAGAAGCCCGTTTCGGCCGTGAACTGAGGCCGCACCGGTGCCACGCAAAGTTGCCCGTCGGTGTGGGCCGCGCGCGTGGGCAATCGGTGTGGGCCGCGCGCGATCCATTGGTTTCCCTAAGCCCGGATTAGTCAGAAACTTCGTCGCGAAAAGTTGAAAGAGTCGCGGCTGAAAGGAAAACCGTGATCGGCCCGCCGGGTGCCAGTGGTCTTTGCCGGTGCTCTGGGGCGTATTGGTGAATACGTGAGTCAGGGGCGATTACGGTTTGGCGCAGCAAACGCGACACGTTCGCTTCCGCAGCAGAAGGCTCATGAATCATTCGGGCGATGCGTTGCCGCTATCGCTTGGGCGCGCCACCATGCCAGTGACCATTGCTGATGCCGTCGCGCGGATCGAGGCCTGGCAAGGTCTGGCCGTCGAGATCAAGCAGCTCTCCGGAGGACTGACAAACTCCAATTACCAGGTTACTGTCGACGGGGTGCACTATGTGGTGCGCATCGGCGGTGCCTCGGGTGAAATGTTGGGCCTGGACCGCCACCGCGAGGTGGCCCACACCCGACAAGCCGCCGCATGGGGGCTGGGGCCACGTGTGCTGGCACATTTTCCCGATCTGGAAGTGCTGGTTCTGGAGCACCTGGCCGGGCGCACGCTGTCGGCCGCCGCGTTGCGCGAACCGGACATGCCGCGCCGGCTGGGCGCCGCCATTCGCCTGCTGCACGGCGGCGGTTCTTTTGCCGTCGACTTCGACATGTGGACCCTGTTGCGCCACTATCGCCGGGGGTTGGCGCAATTGAACGCACCGGAACCGGTGGGGTTTGCCGATCGCTTGCCGCAACTCACCGCGATCGAAACCACGCTGGCCATCTGCGCGTTGCCGCAGGCGCCGTGTCATAACGATCTGTTGGCCGAGAACCTGATCGACGATGGCCACAGGTTGAGAATCATTGATTTCGAATACAGCGGCAACAACGACCCGGCCTTCGATCTAGGCAATTCAGCCCAGGAACAAATGTATGACGACGCGCAGATCGACGAACTGTGTGGAGCGTATTTTGGCGCCGACCGGCCCGAGCAGATCGCACGCGTCAAGTTAAACCAAATTGTATCCGATGCGGTCTGGAGCCTGTGGGCGGCGATTCAGCAGCGCATTTCGCTCCTGGACTTCGACTATGCCGGCTATGGACAAGGCCGCTGGCAACGCGCGGTCGCCAAGCTCGATGGATCAGAACTAGACCATTGGTTGTCCGCGGCGTCGCGGCGCCCAGGCTGATGGGCCATCGCGCGGTTTTGGCATGGGCCAGCGTGGCGGGCCGAGGTTGTGCGCTCTGAATCGTGTTCTCGCGGCGCGGCAGGGGACAATTCACCTGGCCGGGGTAGACACCACCGGGCCCCTGGCAGTAGGCTCGGCCTGCAACTTGGCCCTCGCGCTGTGGCGCTCGTTTGCCGCAGCCGGCGCAGGCCGATCTCCCATGTTGGTGCGATGAATTATGTCTCCGGAGTTCCTTTTTTTCGACATCGGCAATGTCTTGCTGCGGTTCGACAATCGCCTGGCATGCCGCCAGGTGGCCGAACTGTTTGGCGTGCCGCAGCAACAAGTTTGGAACCTCTGGTTCGGCAGCGACATGGGCCTGCGCTACGAGGCCGGCGAAGTGTCGACGCAAGAATTCTATCAACACGTTTGCCAACAACTGGGAACGACGGTCGATTTCGTGAGATTCTCCCGGGCAGTTAGCGATATCTTCTCCGTGAATTCTCCGACCAAGGCATTGGTTTCGCGATTGGCGGCGGCCGGCTATCCCCTAGGCTTGTTGTCGAACACCAACGAACTGCACTGGAATCACTTCACCGACGGCCGCTACTGCCTGATGCCCGAATTGTTCCAGGTGCATGCGCTCAGCTTCCGCCTTCGCGCACTCAAGCCGCAATTGGAAATTTATCGCGCTGCCGCGGCACTGGCCGGTGTGGCGCCGGAGCGCATTTTCTTTACCGACGACCTGCCGGAAAACGTTCAGGGTGCCCGCGAAGCAGGGTTCGACGCAGTACCGTTCACCACCGCGGCCGCGCTAGGCGACGCGCTGCGCGCCCGGGGCGTGCGGTTCAACTTCTAAGTTGCTATTGCGACGTGTACACGATGGCAACTTACCCGGCGACTTCACTGCGAATTATTCATGAGCCTTCTGCTGCGCAGCCGAACATGTCGCTTCTGCTGTGTCAAACCGCAGTCGCCCCTGACTCACGTTTTCACCAAGACGCCCCAGAGCACTGGCAAAGCCAGTGGCACCCAGAGAAGGTCTCGTCAGACAAGGCCTGACCTACAACGACAACACCTTTGACTCCTCGCGACAAAATTCATGAATAATT
>CAYSXM010000053.1:0-11918 GCA_964434905.1 uncultured Pirellulales bacterium
CGTTCGATTCCTCGCGACGAAGTTCATTAATGATCCGGGCCTATGGAAGCGACGTGACGGGGCTGCACGAACCAATTGGTCTACGCGTCCGCGACGGCCAGGTCAAGCCTGCGTGGCAGTCGGCCGCGGCGAACGACGCGTGAGCTTGGTTCTTATGGATAGCGCGCAAGGCGCGGCCCTGGCCGGGCGACCAACGTGCCCGTGGCCACGTTCTTGGTGCAAACCGGGCGAGTTTTTTGCGGTCGGGGCTAGTCCACCGCGTTTGACAAAATCCCTGTCAACCGCGAACCTTTCGGCCAGGAAATCGGCAACTTCTAACCGAGTGAATACGTGGTCGAAGAGGAATATCAACAGCGCATCCAACAATTCGAGGGCGAGTGCCGCGCGCAATTGCGACGCGGAGAACAGATCGGCTGGGCACGTGTGGCCTGCGCCCTGGCCGCTGCCGCCGCGCTGGCCGGAGGTTGGAACGGCGCGTGGCTTTCGTGGCGCCAGGGGCTTGGCTTGGGGTTTGCAATGGCGGCACTGTTCCTGGCCTGCGTGGCCTGGCATCGCCGGGTGCGCAGAGCGGCTGTGCGGGCGCGAACCTTGGCCACATTGAATCAGCAGGCAGTGGCCCGGCTGCGACGCCAATGGGGCGGGTTGCCCAGCCAAGTGGCGCCCCCGGAATGCGAACAGTCGCCGCTGGCACACGATCTCGATTTATTCGGAAAGGCCTCGCTGTTTCAACTGGTCTGCACGGCCGCCACACCGCAGGGTCGAGAGACCCTGGCCCAATGGCTGTTGCAACCCGCGCCGCCCGGCGAAATTGCCCCTCGTCAAGCGGCGATGCGCGAACTGGCGCCGCTGCTCGATTGGCGGCAGGAACTGGAGTATCGGGGGTTGATCGACGGTGGCCGTTTCGAGAACCCGGCCAAGTTCCTGGCCTGGGCAGAGGGTTCCGGGGGCCTCAGAGATCGCTGGATGCTGCGGGCCTATGCCTATGCGGGGCCCGCGCTATTGATGGGCGCGGCGCTGCTTCAGAACCTGGGCTGGACCGATCGGCCCTGGTGGTCGTTGTTGGTTGTCGCCAATCTTGCAGTGACGTTGCTGACGGCGCGGTGGATTCACGGCATTTTCGCAGGCGTATCGGCTGGCGAGCAGTCGTTCGCACACTACGCCTGGTTGATGGAGTGGATCAGCAGCGCGGATTTTCAGGCGACGGCGCTACAAAAGTTGCAACAGCAATTGCGCACCGAAGACCGGCCTGCCGGCACTTGGCTGCGCACCTTGCAGCGCTGGATCACCCTGTCCGACCTGCGACTCTCGCCGATGGTTTATGGCCCCATCCAGGCAATGACGCTGTGGGATCTTCACGTGCTGAACGGCATCGAGAGGTGGCAAAGCGCGGTGGGGTCACGCGTGCGCGGCTGGCTGGCAGCGCTGGCTGAAATCGAAGCACTCGCATCGCTCGCGGCACTGGCTCATGCCGAACCGTCTTGGGCTTCCGCCACGCTGCACGATGAGCCCGTGTTGCGCGCACAAGAGTTGGGGCATCCGCTGCTTCCCAGCGCCACTCGCGTGAACAACAATTTGGAAATCGGGCCGCCGGGAACGTTCTTGTTGGTCACGGGATCGAACATGTCGGGCAAAAGTACCTTGTTGCGTAGCGTGGGCGTGAACGTTGTGTTGGCGCAAGCGGGCGGTCCGGTGTGTGCCGCGGCGATGTGGTTGCCCTCGATCACCTTGGGCGCCAGCATGCGCGTGCAAGATTCACTGGCAGAGGCCACCTCGTACTTCATGGCCGAATTGAAGCGGCTCAAGCAGATTATCGAAGAGGCGTCTGCCGGCCAGCGGATGTATCTGTACTTGCTCGACGAAATTCTGCACGGCACCAATTCGCACGAGCGGCGGTTCGCCGTCCGCGCGGTGTTGGGCCGGTTGCTAGAGCTTCGCGCTATCGGTGCCGTGTCGACGCACGATCTGGACCTGGCGGACGCACCGGAACTAGACAACGCGGCCCGCCGGGTACATTTTCGCGAGACCATTGTCGACACTTCGCCAGGGCGACAGATGGTGTTCGACTACCAGATGCGGCCGGGCCTGGCGACCACGACCAACGCGCTGGTGCTCTTGGAAATGGTAGGCTTGTGGCCGCATCCGCAGAAATGAACGGGGACGGGGCCTTGCGGCGCGGGCGATTTCTGGACAATTCTCCCGGGGGCCTGTGAAGGACTGGCGGCCCCTCCAGCGGGTAACGAGAATCGAAGATTGTGGCGGAAGACTGCCGGATTGGTTCGATTGAGCAGCACGGATCGGGGCCTTCGAATGTGGCAACGCACCACGGGATCACAATGCAAGGGCCAGTGAATAGGGCCGTGGGAATCGATCTGGGAACGACCTACTCGGTGTTGGCCGTGCTCGATTCCACAGGCCGGCCCGTGGCAATTCCCAATGCCGAGGGCGACCTGCTGACGCCCAGCGCGGTGTTATTCACGGGCGAAAACGTCGTGGTGGGCAAGGAGGCGATCAAGGCCCAATCGCAGTTGGCACTGCAAGTCGCCGACGCCGCAAAACGCGAGCTGGGCGAGCGCGTTTATCATCGACCTCTGGCGGGCGAGCAACTGGCTCCCGAGGTGATCCAGGCGTATGTTTTGTACAAGTTGAGATGCGATGCTGCTCGCCAGTTGGGCCTCGTTCAACGAGCGGTGGTAACTGTACCTGCCTATTTCGACGAGCATCGCCGTCGGCTGACACAAGATGCCGGCGTGATGGCGGGCCTGGAAGTGCTGGACATCATCAATGAGCCAACGGCCGCGGCGTTGGCCTTTGGGCATCGCCAAGGGTTTCTCAGCGCCGATGGCACCGCGCCCGCGCCGCTGAAGCTGTTGGTGTACGACCTGGGTGGCGGCACGTTCGACGTGACCATCATGGAACTTCGTGCAGGGCATTGCATGGCCCTAGCCACCGATGGCGACTCCCGACTGGGCGGACGCGATTGGGACGAGCGGTTGATCGATCACGCGGCCGAACAGTTCATGCGAGAATTCGATCTCGACCCGCGCCGCGATGCCAACGCGCGCGCTCGCCTGGCGCGCGAATGCGAGGACGTTAAGCGGACACTTTCCAGCCGTAGCCGCGCTACGGTGGCCTTCGACTGGCAAGGCAAGGCGCTGCGCTACGAGGTGACTCAACGCGTCTTCCAGGAACTGACCCGCGACCTGTTGGAACGCACGCGATTCACCACCCGCACCGCCCTCGGCGCCGCGGGGCTAGCATGGGGCGACATCGACCGCGTGCTATTGGTGGGTGGTTCCACCCGCATGCCGATGGTCTCGCACATGCTACGCAAATTGTCAGGTCAGGAACCGGATGCCAGCGTGGCCGCCGACGAGGCAGTAGCGCAAGGAGCGGCGTTGTGGGCTGGGCAGTTGCTCGACCGAGCACAGGGTAATCCCGCAAGGTTTCATGTACGCAACGTGAATTCTCACAGCCTCGGCGTGCTGGCCACTGATCCCAAGTCGAAACGGCGCCAGAACGCCTGCATTATCCCCAAAAACACCCCACTGCCCGTGGCGGCGCGACGCGTGTTTCGTACCCAAAGAACCGGGCAGCGTTCGCTATTGGTGCAGGTGGTCGAAGGCGAAGCCGCAGCGCCCGACTCTTGTTCGCCGATTGCGCGGTGCGTGGTCCGCGACCTGCCACCCCAGTTGCCGGCGCATACACCGATCGATGTGCGATTCGGTTATCGCGCCGACGGCACGCTGTCGGTGGAAGTCCATCTTCCAGGCGATACGACTTTGTTGACGACGGAAATCACACATCCCAACAGCATGTCGCGAGCCGAATTGCTGGGTTGGCGATCCACGATCGAGGCGAACTGCGCACCTCCAGCGGACGAACACGACCCGTCGAACGTGGCCGACACGAACTAACGGCAAAGTGCGAAGGCAGTTGAAAAAAAAAGGCCGGCCCTCGCCAACTGGGAGGACCGGCCTCGAAGGATCGCTAAAAAAGTTCACGGAATTTTTCGCGTGCAGGGCGGGCACCGGCAGCCAGGGCCAGCGAGTCGCACTGCAAGCGCGCTTAGGCGCGGCGGCGACGAATCGCCAAGCCCACCAAGCTCAAACAACCCAGGCCAGCCAGCACGATGCTCGAGGGCTCGGGAATCAAGGTACCGCTAGCCACAATCCGGCCCGAGAACAACAGATCGACTGGAGTGCCAGCCACGTCGACCGTCTGCACAATGTTGACCGGCAAGTTCAGAGTGACCAGGTTGCCGACGATCGAAACGTTGCCGTTTCCGGCCAAGGCCGAGGTGCTCACGAGCCCCAACCCCGTCAGGTCGCTACCACCCGGGGTGACAAAGGCGCCGCCCAGCGTGTCGGTATACGCCAAGTCGCCAGCGGAGACCGGCAAGTTGACATCGGCCGGGAAATCGCCCGCACCGTCGTACGGCAGCACACCGCTATTGGTGTCCATGACGAAGCCACGAAGCGCGGCCCAGACCAAGCCGCTCAAGCTCAGGCCGTAATCGGCTGGTGCGTGGCTCAAGGTGGTCAGCAACTGCCCGGCGGGACCACCGCCAGAGACGGGGCCCCAGTCGCCACTGATATTGGCGTCGACGCTGCTACCGCCCAGAAATTGGATGGTTTGCACGGCTGGCTTGACCTTCAGTTGGATGGTACCCGTGTACTGCGAGCGGGTGCCTCCGCTGAAACCAGGCGTGACCGGCGCGCCCAGGGCCGCGAAATCGCCTTGCGGGCCCAACGGCAAAATGCCCAGGCCAGAACTGGTCAGATCGGCGAGGCCGACCATTTCGAGGACTGACAACGTTGAATCGATGGACAGTGTGGCAGTGCCAGCTAGGGCCTGACCAGAGAAGGCGGCCACGGAAATGAAACCAGCGAGCGCCGCAAGCCGCGCTGATCGTAGGGCACAAACGTGCATTGTGAACTCCTTCATTAGCGATCCTTGTAGAGAAACACGACGCCGAAGCCTTCCGGTGTGGTTTTTATGCTAACAATTCCGGTTCTGCCGTTCAAGAAAAAAAGGTCGCCTTTAGCGGTTATTCGACTCGGCCTCTGGCAGTCGAAGGAAGAAGGTTGTTTCGGCGAACCAAGACCGATTCCGGCTGACAGCGTCCCGGGTCGTGTCGGCGGAGTTGCAAACGGTGAAGTGCGCTACGAGGGCAGGAGGTCGCCACCCCCCGTAGGGCGTAACCGGCAACTGTCACTCGGTTTAGAAGGTCTGGTGGACGAATCGTTAGTCAACGAATTTTCCTTGACGGCGCGCGAAAAATTCGCCAGTCTAGATACTTGGGCCGTCACACATGTCACGACCGTTTCAATCTGCCCAGCGCGTAGGCGTTTGGGTCCCCCGGCATTCTCGCGTCGAGAAGGAAAAACCATGACTCGAGCCTCGCGTTTGTTTGGCCTAGCGGCTGCGATCGCCGCTGCTGGCCTGCTCGGCAGTGCTGCCACGGCACACGCCGGCATGACCGATGTAACGTTTACGATTAACTCTGCCAGCAGCCAACTGCAGTTAATTGGCAATGTGACCGGCGATTTCTTTGCGACAGGGTTCGTGTCCACCATTCCCCTCACTGCCCAGGGAACCACCGTCAAGGGTGACAAGACACGCTACGTCGGCGATGTATCCGCCAAAATTGGCTTCAATGCAGCCACCACCACCGCGACGGACATCCAGTTCACCGGCGGCAATCTCGACGCCCTGACCAGCGGGAACTGGCTGCCTTCGAATTGGGATGGCACCGTGTTTCTCGGTGGTGTGGAAGCAGCTGACTACGGGCTGGCGGTCTCCACTTTGGTGAAATCCGCGATTCGCGACGTGCTGATGGACTTCCGATCGGTCGGCGGTGCCTCGGTTCCTATTACAGGATCGTCGTTCGATGACAATTTCGGCCTGGAGTTCAAAGCCGGCTTCAACGATCTGGACGCGGCTGCCCTAGGCACTGTCGATCGCCAGGTGTTGCGCAACGAACTCGACAGTTTTGAATTCGCCGGCCCAGGTGTCGTGCAGCCCAACGGCATGCCGTATCCCGGTGGCATTGTCTGGCGCCAGGTCACCGGCACCGATGGCTTTGGTCGTCCGGTGTTCGATCTGACTCCCGCCGGGCTGCGCAACGCTTTTAGCGACACGGTGGACGATGGCGTGAACGCAGATGCCGTGCGCCTTTACGACGGCGCGGGTGCGGAAATTCCGCAGTTGTTCCCCAGCAAGTCGGTCAGCAACTCGGGGCTGGTCGTCACGCCCACGGGTGGCGGGAACGTGAATCTGGGGCTGACGCTCGATATCGATGCGACCGGCGCGTTTTTCCTTGGCGACTTTTTGGTCTCGTTGCAGTTCAAGGGTGCGATCGGTGCGACCGGAACCGCACAGTTTGTTGACGAGGTACCTTCGCTGGTTGGCGATGCGAATGGCGATTGCAGCGTTGGTGCCGCCGACTATGCGATTTGGGCTGCACAATTTGGCCAGTCGGGAGCGGACCTTGCGGCCGACTTCGACAATAACGGCTCGGTCGGCGCCGGCGACTATGCCTTGTGGGCTGCCAATTTCGGCAACACCTGCCCTCCGGCGGCTGCCGGGGCTTCGGTGCCAGAGCCTTCGGCCCTGGCCCTAGGCGTATTGGCCGTGCTGGGTTTGGTGGGCTTGCGTCGTCGTCGCGCCTAGCCCGCTTTCGAGTTATGAATAACGTGATTCCGAGCGGCCCAAGGGTGTCCCCCTTGGGCCGTTTTCGTAAATAACTGGTACGCGGGTACCCTTTCTCTGTCGCGAGCTTTCCGATTTATCGATGGCTGGCGCGGCAACCCAAGTTTTCTGACGTCGCGAATTTGCAGAGTGCCGGTTCCTGTGGCATATTCGCGGTTTCGCTGTCGACCTTGCCCGAGCGCCCGGGAAGCCGCACCCCATGCAGATTTGGCCGGCCATTGACCTGCGCGGCGGACGCTGCGTGCGTTTGCAACAGGGCGATTTTGCGCGCGAGACCGTGTTCGGCGACGACCCGGCGGCCATGGCTCGCCATTGGCAAGACCAAGGTGCCGAGTGCCTGCACCTGGTCGATCTCGATGGTGCCCGCGATGGTCGACCAACAAACCTGGACAGCGTGCGCGCCATTTTGGCGGCGGTGAATATTCCCTGCGAGCTCGGGGGCGGAATTCGCACCGAAGCCGTGATTGAGCAATTGCTGGACTTGGGTTTGTCCAGGTTGGTAATTGGCACCCGCGCCCATAGCGAGCCAGAGTGGTTTCGTGCGTTGTGCCGTCGCTTCCCGGGGCGCTTAGTACTGGGAATCGATGCCCGCGACGGTTTCGTGGCGACCGATGGTTGGTTGGCCGATAGCCGCACGCTGGCGACAGAACTAGCGCGGCAGTTCGTGGGCGAGCCCGTGGCAGGCGTGATCTATACCGACATTGCGACCGATGGCATGTTGGCGGGCCCGAACCTGGCCGCCATGCAGGCCATGCAACAAGCCGTGCGTGTGCCGGTGATCGCGTCGGGCGGGGTAACCACCGCGCTCGATGTGGCAGAGCTAGCCCGCCGTGGTTTGGCGGGTTGTATCGTGGGGCGTGCCTTGTACGAGGGGCGTCTGACACTGTCCGCGGCACTTCAAGCGGCGCAGACACCGCAGGAGGTAGGTGGGTAACAAGGCCCCCTTTCAGCTCTGCAATTGCCAGGGATGATTCGGTAGTCGTCCCAGGGGTTTGCTGGGGTAGCTGGGAACGATCCGAGCACACTGCCAACGCAGAAACAACAAATTTCGTGGCCAGCCAACAGAGCGTCCCTTGGGGGGAACTGCCTGCCAGGTTTGGGCGAGCAATGGTTTCTTCATTCGCGCGTCGAAGACGTTAGTAAGGATGTGTGGAGATGCCTCTGTATCCAGTCGAGACGATTCGCAACCTTGCATTTGTCGGTCACAACAACAGCGGCAAGACGGCCCTGGTCGACAAGCTGCTTAACAAAACCGGGGCCGTGACCCGATCGGCCAACGTGGAGGATGGCACCAGCATTTGCGATTTCGACGAAGAGGCCAAGCATCACAAGCACTCGTTTGAACCATGCCTGGCGCACTTCGATCATGCCGGCAAGCACTTCAACGTGCTCGACACGCCGGGATATCCCGACTTCATCGGCCAGACGATTGGCGCCTTGCGCGCGGTCGAAACGGCGGTCGTGGTGATCAATGCCCATTCGGGCATTGAAGTCAACACGCGTCGTGTATTTCACGAAGCGGCCAAGGAGAACTTGGGGCGCATCGTGGCCATCAGCAAGATGGACGCTGAAAATATCGACTATCCAGCGCTGCTACAGCAGATTCGCGAGATGTTTGGTACGGCTTGCGTTCCGTTCAATGTACCGTTGGGGGTGGGCCACGATTTTCGCGGAGTGGCCAGCGTCATCGAGCCGCCTGGCGAAGCGCCAGGGGCCGTAGTCGACCCCGCCACCTGGCACGAAAAGCTGATCGAAGCGGTGGTCGAGGTCGACGAACACGCCACCGAGCGCTATTTCGAGGGGCAAGAGCCCACGGCCGAAGAACTGGCCGAACTGCTGCCCCGCGCGATTGCCGCGGGTACCCTTATTCCCGTGGTCTGTTTTTCGAGCAAGCAAGATCTGGGTGTGCGCGAACTGCTCGACGTGTTGGCTCGTTGCGCGCTGGCGCCGACTCAGGTGCCACGTCATGCCGTCGATGCGCAGGGGCAATCGGTTGCGGTAGCTTGCGACCCCTCGGGCCCGCTGGTGGCGCAGGTGTTTCGTACCCGCATCGACCCCTTTGTGCAGAAGTTAAGCTTCGTGCGGCTGTTTCGCGGCACACTGAAGAAAGAAGACAGCTTGCACCTGTCGACGGCTCGTAAGCCGATCAAGGTGAGCCAATTGCTAACGGTTCAAGCGAATGAAACTCATCCGCTCGACGCGGCGCATGCGGGTGATATCGTGGCGGCAGCCAAGACCGACGAACTGCACACCGGGGCCAGCCTGGGCGACCTGACCATGCCGCCCATTGTCTATCCCACGCCGATGGTGGGACTGGCGGCCACTCCCAAGAGTCGTGGTGACGAAGGCAAGCTGTCGGGGGCCTTGCATAAGATTGTGGAAGAAGATCCCACGTTCCGCATCGACCGCGATGCCCAAACCAAGGAACTGGTGATGACCGGCATGAGCGAGTTGCACTTGCAGGTCATTCGCGAACGGCTTAAACGCCGCGACAAGGTCGAGGTGGAAGTTCACGAACCCAAGATTCCCTATAGGGAGACAATCCAGGCTGAAGCCGAGGGGATGTATCGCCATAAGAAACAAACCGGCGGGCGAGGTCAGTTCGGCGAGGTTCACATTCGCATGGTTCCTTTCCCGACGACAACCTCGCCGGAGGAGTTCTGTAATAAAGAGCGCTTCCCCTCGATGCGAGAATTCCATTTCGACGCGCTGCATCATTTCCTGTGGGTCGATTCGATCGTTGGCGGCACGATTCCCAACAACTTCCTGCCAGCGGTGGAAAAAGGGTTCAAGGATCGCTTGGAACGCGGCGTGATTGCCGGTTACCAGGTGCAAAACGTTTGCGTCGAAGTTTTTTTTGGCAAGTACCACCCGGTCGACAGTTCGGAAGCCGCATTCAAAACCGCCGGCTCGATGGCCTTCAGGAATGTCTTCCAGCAATGCAAGCCCGGCCTGCTCGAGCCGATTGTCAAGTTGCACGTCACTGTGCCTAGCAACAAGGTTGGCGACGTAAACAGCGATATGTCGGGCCGTCGCGGACGGGTGCTGGGTATGGATTCCGCGGGTGGTGACCTGCAAACGGTTTCCGTGGAGGTTCCCTTGGCAGAGGTCACCACGTATGCACGTAGCCTGTCGAGCATGACGGGCGGCCAAGGCAGCTATGCCATCGAATTCAGCCACTATGACTTGGTGCCAGGCAATGTACTGAAGCAGATCGTGGAGAAATCTCAACTCAAGGAAGAAGAAGAGGAATAGGTCCGTTGCAGCGAGATATTCGGCTCGTGGTAGGGAGTGCATCAGGGCGGGCCGGCACGACCGACCCTGACGGCGCCACGCGCTCTCAATTTGTCCGCTGCGCCGTGTTTGGACCGAACGACCATGGCTGATCGTGCTGCCGACCCGCGCATGCCCCCAGACGAAGACCTCGTGGGCCGCAGGCTTGGCGACTACCAATTGCTGCACCGGCTAGGCCAAGGGGCCATGGCCGTGGTGTATCTTGCCGAGCAGTGCTCGCTCAAACGGCGCGTGGCGCTGAAAGTGCTATTGCCGCACCTCGCCCGAGACGAAACCTTTGTTCGTCGCTTCCAACTCGAAGCCCAGGCTGCTGCCGCCTTGGTCGATGCCCACATTGTGCAGATTCACGAGGTCGGCATCGTCGATGGACGCCATTTCATCGCCCAAGAGTATGTCGCCGGCGGGACTTTGGGCCAGCAGCTTGCGCGGGAAGGACCGCCCGACCTGGCCCGGGCGCTGCGGCTGATGCGCCAAGCGACGTTGGCCTTGGTCAAGGCCGCCGATCGCGGAGTAGTACACCGCGATATCAAGCCCGAGAACATCATGCTGACCCCCGAGGGGGAAGTGAAGGTGGCCGACTTCGGATTGGCACGCATTTCCGGCGCGGAGGCAGTGCAACTGACGCAGGTTGGAGTCACGCTGGGAACGCCGCTCTACATGAGCCCCGAACAAGTCGAAGGACGACCACTGGATTGCCGAAGCGACTTGTATTCCCTGGGCGTTACCTGTTTTCACTTGTTGGCCGGTGTGCCCCCGTTTACTGGCGATACCCCATTGGCCGTGGCGATGCAGCATTTGCGCACGGAGCCGCCTTCGTTGGAGACGTTGCGGCCCGACCTGCCGAGCGAACTGGTGACCATCGTCGCGCGTTTGCTGGCCAAGCGGCCGGAAGATCGTTACGAGTCGCCTCGTGAGCTGTGGCGCGAATTGGCCCGCTTGCCATTTGCCGACTACGACCTGCCCGCCGCGGAAACCGGCTCGAAGCCACCTGTTGGAGTGACCCAGTTCGATAGCCGGTTCGACGGCCAGCTCCAGGCTGCCCGCACACACCTTACGGTTGCCTTGCGAACCTCCCAGGACTTTTCCCCTCGTCGGCGCCACATGGCGTACGCCGTGCTGGCCGCCGCCGCAGCACTGGCTGCCGGTGTGGCGCTGGCGCGCTGGACTCGTGAACCCGATTTGTTGGGCGGCGATTTGGTGGCCGCCGAATTTCCCCAGCAGAGGTCGGTTTATGCACAGTGGGTCGCTGCTGCCAACCAGGCAGACGAGGCTGGCTGGCGCAGCATTGAAAAATACTATCCCGCCGAACGATACTTTGTCGCCAGGGCACGCCAACAGTTGGTACGCGAATTCATCAAACAAGACCGGTGGGATGAGACGTTGATCGAGGCCCGAGCCCTGGAAGCAGCCGAGGAACCCGAATTCCGTGCGTTTGGTCTGGCGGCTACGGCCATTGTTTCCAGCTTGCGCGGCGATGCCGAGGCTTCACAGCAGTCGCTCGCCCGGTTGGGGCCGTTGCGAAACCACCTACCTGACGATTTGGCCGAAATCTTGTTACGGGCGGCCGCGTCGAACCGCGCGGCACTGCAGGTAACGGAACAATCTGAATTTGAACGCTGGCTATCCGAGAAATTTGCCGCCGACAGTGGTTGACAACGCCCGGGCAGATGCGGTACCACAAGCACCACGACCGCAATATGGGCCCCCTTCGTCTAGTGGCCCAGGACGTCGGGTTCTCAGCCCGAAAACAGGGGTTCGATTCCCCTAGGGGGTACTGTACACTCGTGCAGTATACCGCAGGGGGCAGCAACTACAGGAATTCCCGAGGATTCCGTGCTATCAACCCCCCCGGGCTGCTCGTCGTTGCGGGCTGTTTCTTGCACGTACTGCAGCGCTTTTTGCAGCGCTTTTTC
>CAYSXM010000054.1:0-11681 GCA_964434905.1 uncultured Pirellulales bacterium
AGCAAACCGAGTCGCCGCTAAAAACTCGCTCGAAATGGGGAGCATTTGTCGAGGACTTCGGTCGCTTCGACGCGGAGTTTTTCGGAGTCTCGCCGCGCGAGGCGCGGTGGATGGACCCGCAACAACGTTGGCTCTTGGAAATCGCCTGGGAAACGATCGAGCGGGCGGGCTATCAGCCGGGGCAGTTGGGTGCAGCCCGAGCGGGAGTGTTCGTGGCGGCGAACAGCCAGGAATACCCTGGCCTGTTGACTAAGTGGGGGCTCGATCTGGCGGCGCATCGTCATTCGGGTTCGGCACCGTCGATGCCAGCTACGCGGCTGTCGTACGCCTTGAACTGGCAAGGGCCGAGCCTCACGGTTGATACGGCCTGTAGCTCGTCGTTGATGGCCGTGCATTTGGCCTGCCAGAGCTTGCAAACCGGTACCTGCCAGGTGGCGTTGGCGGGGGGCGTCAATTTCATTTATAGCTGGGGTGGCTGGGTCATGCTGACCCAAGCCAAGATGCTTTCGGCCGGGGGGCAGTGCCGAGCGTTCGATCGCTGGGCCGACGGTTTCGTCCGCGGCGAGGGCGCCGGCTTGGTGTTGCTCAAACCGTTGCCGCAGGCGCTGGCCGATGGCGATCAGGTGCTAGCCGTGGTGCGCGGTTCGGCGGTCAACAACGACGGCCGTGCCAAGGCGGGTTTGCAGGCCCCTAGCCCTACGGCGCAACGCGACTGCTTGCTGGCCGCGTATGCCAATGCCGGGATTTCGCCCGACAGCATCGAGCTATTGGAAGCGCACGGCACAGGCACATCGCTGGGGGACCCGATTGAGTTCGAGGGTTTGAGCGAAGCGTTTGCTCGCTCGACCAAGCGGCGCGGCTTCTGTGCGCTCGGTTCGGTGAAGTCGAATTTGGGGCATCTGGAATCGGCAGCGGGTATCGCCGGGCTGGCCAAGGTGGTGTTGTCACTGCGGGCGCGCCGGCTACCGCCGACGCTGCATTGCGACGAGCCGAACCCGCTCTTGGCCTTGGAACAAAGCGCGTTTTTCCTGAACGACCGGGCGCGCGACTGGCCGGCACACGGCCCGCGTCGCGCGGGTGTCAGCTCATTTGGGTTTGGGGGCACCAACGTTCACCTGGTGTTGGAGGAAGCGCCGGACCCCGCGCCGGCGCGACAGGCCGCTGGCCGGCCGGAAGCTGGTCGGCCGCGCTTGTTGTGGCTCTCGGCGCGGCGGATAGAGTCGCTCGCGGCCCAGGTGACGGCCTTGGCTGACTGGCTCGACGAGCACCCCGAGGCAAATCTTGACGATGTGTGCCACACACTGCGTGCTGGGCGGGTGACTTGGCTTCACAGGTTGGCGGTGGTCTTCACCGACCGCGCGGAGTTGCTCGCGCGGCTGCGCGAGGCGAAGAATCTGGCAAGCGCGACCCTTTACCCCGCGGCCGCGTCGTCGCGTGAACTGACCGGCGTGGCGACCAGCGGCGAAGCGCGGCGTGAGCCGGAACAGTTCCTGAAGTTGGCACGGCGGCTGTGGCAGGGTTTACCCGACGAGGATCGCCGTCGCCTGCTGGCGGCCTGCCGAGGCGAGATTGTCGACGATACGGTGTCCGACGACGAACCTGGCGGCGACACGCGGAGTTTCGAGCTGCCGGTAACCGGCGACAGCGCGGCGTGCTACCTGGTGGCTGTGTGGCTGGCGGCGGGAGGCCAGATCGACGGCGGTCTTCTGTCTCCGGCGGGCGGGCGTCGCATCGAATTGCCAACCTATCGCTTCCAGGGCAAGCATTATTGGATCGGCGAGGGGCGTCGCATCGACGACGAAGTGCCGACAGAGACGAGGCCCGACGACGAATCTGAATTCGTTGCCGCGCCGCGAGTGGTCGAGGGAACCAGCGAGCAAGAATGGGCTTGGCGCCAGGTTCCCACTTGGGAGCCTTCTCCCGCAGGCAGTCGCCGGGCATTGCCGGCAGGCACCTGGCTGTGGTTCGAGAATTCGGATGCGACGAATTGGGCGATGATGGAACAACTGGCCAGCCGGCCCGTGCGCGTGGTGCGGGTGCTAGCAGGTAGCGAATATGCGCGGCTGCCTGCTGGATTTGTGATTCGGCCGACTGAGATCGAGGACTATCGCCGGTTGTTGCGCGAGGCAGTCGCACCGGGCGCCGCGCTGGCAGGCGTGTTGCATGCTTGGTCGGCCACGCCCGGCAAGTCGTTAGACAGACTATCGTCGCCCGACGACGAGGTGCGGCTGGGGTTGACGAGCGCGTTTTGCCTATTGCAGGCGCTGTGCGATCCGGCCACTAGCGGCACGGCGCGGGTCGAGGCGTGGTTCGTCACGGCCGATGGTCAAACCGTGTCGTCGCCCGGTGGCTTGTTGGCACCCACGCGAGCGGGTATGTCGTGCCTGGCCGAGGCCGTGGCAGCCGAAGCTCCGCAGGTTTCGGCTTGGGTGGTCGATGTCGACGGCCGTGAACTTTCGGAGGGCGAAGCAGCCGGATGGGTGGCGCGTGTGGGGGCCTTGCTGGAGGCGCCTCCGACGCACGTGCTTACCGCGTTGCGGGGTGGGCGCGCTTGGCGACGCGGCTTGCGCGCGGCCGCGCGCGATCGGGGCGCAGAACAGCAAGCTGAACAGGTGTGCCGGGCGGGGGGCGTGTATCTGATTAGTGGCGGTTGGGGAGATATCGGGTTGGCTCTGGCCGAATACCTGGCAGCCAGCAGCGGCGGCCGGGTGTGTTTGGGCCTGTTGGGTCGCAAGGTACCGGACGAGGCGGAGTTGGCGGCGGCTCGCGGTTGGGGTGACGAGTCTTGGGTGCGATCACAGGAGGCGCACGACGCGCTGTTGCGACACCGGCTCGCGGTGGCGCGCCGGCTGTATCAACGCGGCGCCGAAATTGTGCCGCTGCAGGCCGACGTGGCCGACCTGGCGAGCGTCGAGGCGGCCGTGGCGCGGTTGCGGCAGGTGGCAGGCCCTCTCGACGGCGTGATCCACGCGGCGGGTTATTTGCGCGACGGTGTGTTGTGGAACAAGTCGGCGGCGGAGTTTGCGGCGGTGTTGGCGCCCAAGCTGACGGGTGCCTGGAATCTGCACTGCGCCACGTTGGCCGAACCGGTGAGATTTTTCGCGCTGTGCTCGTCGATGTCTGCCCTGGGCGCTGGGCCCGGTCACGCGACCTATGCCGCAGCCAACGCGTATCTGGACGCATTGGCCCATGCACGGCGGGGTGCGGGGTTGCCCGCGGTGTCGATCAATTGGGGTTTTTGGGGCGAGACCGCCGCTGCGGCAGCTCCGCGGTATCGGCAATGGGTCGCGGAATGCGGCGTGGGGCCCATTTCCACGGCCGGCGGCTGCCGTGCCTTTGGCTGGGCGATAGCGCAATCGGCTCCGCAAGTGGCAGTGAATCATCGATTGGAAACGGTGCCGACGCCGGTCAAATCGTTGGCGGCAACGCCGTCTGAATCTGTTGGCCAGGTGGCTGACGGCGCGGCAGCGACGTGGTCCGCAGCGCTCGACGCGGGTTCCACACACCTGCACTCGGCACTGGCGGAATTAGCCTCGCGGGGCTCGGCCTTTGCGGCGGGCGCTCGAGCGCTCGACGAATTGAGCGCGGCGTATGTAGCGTGCGCCTGGCGCAGAGCCGAGTTGTTTGTCGCAGCGGGTGACAGCCATTCAGAGGAAGAATTGGCCCAACGGTTGGCAGTGATGCCACGCTACCGCCGGATGTTGCCGGCGCTGGCGGAAATGTTGGTGGAAGAGGGATGGTTAGAGCGCACCGAAAGCGGCTGGCGGGCGCTGCGACCTCTGTCTGGCGAGTTGCCGACCGAAGCCTGGCAACGGGCGGCGCAAGCGCATCCGGCACAGGGAGCGGAGTTGGCGTTGCTGGGTTCGTGCGGAGAGCAATTGGGCGACGTCTTGGCGGGCCGTTGCGACCCGCTCGAATTGTTGTTCCCGGGGGGCGATTTCTCGATTGCCGACCAGCTCTATCGCGATTCACCGCACGCGCGGGCCTATGGTGCCGCCGCGCGCGAGGCGGTGTGCGAAGCGGTGCGGCGTGTGGCCGCCCAGCGTGGCGCGGGTGTGGTCGACGTGGTCGAGATGGGGGCGGGAACCGGCGGCACGTCGAGTTACTTGCTACCAGGACTGGCCGATGAGCCTGTCCGGTATGTCTATACCGATCTGTCGTCGGCGCTGGTGAAACGCGCAAAGAAGGAATTTCGCGGATACGGGTTTGTCGATTTTCAGGTTCTGGATATCGAACGCGATCCGGTAGCGCAGGGTTTGGAGGCGGGGAGATTCGACGTGGCTGTGGCGGCCAATGTGCTACACGCCACGCGACGACTTGCCGAGACACTGTCGAACGTAAGGCGTTTGTTACGGCCGGGGGGTGTGCTGGTGCTGGTGGAAGCGACTGCCAGTGCGCGGTGGGGAGAATTGACATTTGGATTGACCGAAGGTTGGTGGCGTTTTGACGATGCGCCGTTGCGGACCACGACGCCGCTCTTGTCGGCCGACGCGTGGGAACGCCTGTTGGCAAACGTGGGATTTGCCAAGGCGAGTGCGGTTCCACGCGAGCCCCAGTGGCAGGCCAAACAGCACCTGATCGTGGCGGTGGCCGACGCGCGTCGCGTTGCCTCGGACGAGGCCCCGTTGCCCGCGACGCACCGCGAGACCCCCGGGAAAAGCCCGGACAGGCAGTCGCATGCGGGTGCCCGGCCGGACGTACGAGCCGAAGCGGCGACCGAGGGGCGCGAGTCTCTGGACCGCGTGCAAGCGGTGATTGTCGAGGTGTTTCGCGACGTGTTGGGCATGACCGACGAACCGTTCGACGCGGATCGTTCGTTCCAAGAACAAGGGCTCGACTCTTTGCTGGCGCTGCAGGCTATCAGCCGCATGAAGAAGCGGCTGGGTATCGACACGCTGGCGGCGCCCATCTTGTTTGAATACTCGACGGCCGAAGCGCTGGCCAAGTTCCTGGCACCGCGCGCCCGCGGCGGTGGGGCGCTGTCGGATGGCGATCGGCCGCACAGCGAAAGTCGGCGTCCCGGCGGTGGTGAGCCGAGCCCCGCGTTATCCGGCAGTGTGCCCAAGAGGCCGTTGTTGCCAGAAGCGGCGCAGGGCCCCCGCGAGACACTGGGCCCCCGCGAGACACTGGGCCTGTCGGCATCGACTTCGCACAACGTACCTGACGTACCTGGCGCACGTGACGTACCTGGCGCACGTGAGAAGCCAGGGTTCGGCGAAGCATCTGCAGCACCGGCCAACAGGGTGCCGGCGGCGCGCTGGGCGGCGGTTACGCCCGGCGTACGGGGCGCCCGGCAGGCGATGGCGATCGTAGGGCATGCGCTGCGGTTTCCTGGCGCGGACAATCTAGAACAATTGTGGCAGGTAGTGGCGAATCAGCGCGACCAGGTGGGCCCCGTGCCCGAGGAACGGTTGAAGTTAGCAGACCGGACGCGGGCCGATGTGGGGTCAGGCCAGGGTGCGTTCCTGTCAGGAGTGGACCGCTTCGACCCGCTGTTCTTCCGGCTGTCGGGGGCAGAGGCCGAATATATGGACCCGCGCCAACGGCTGGTGCTGGAAGTCGGCTATGAGTGCTTGGAGCGCGCTGGCTACGCGGGTCAGCGGTTGGCGGGAACTCGCACGGGCGTGTTCCTGGGGGCGACTGCGTCGGACTATCTGCCCGCGGAGTTGGCGGCGGAACCCAACGAGTTCTTTGCCACGGGGACTTCGGCGTCGATCCTGGCGGGGCGATTGGCTTATGTCTTGAACCTGCAAGGTCCAGCGTTGCCGGTCGACACGGCGTGTTCGTCGTCGCTGGTGGCGTTGCATCTGGCGGTGCGTAGCCTGCGCGCGGGAGAGTCGGATTTTGCATTGGCTGGTGGCGTGCATTTGAATTTGCGATTGAAGAACTTCGCTGCCTTTCGGCGCATGGGTGCCTTGGCCGCAGGAGGTCGCTGCCGCGCGTTCGACGACCGGGCAGATGGCTTCGTACCGTCCGAGGGAGCGGGTCTGGTGTTGTTGCGCCCGCTGGAGGATGCCTTGGCGGCGGGCGACACGATTTACGGCGTGGTGTTGGGCTCGGCAATCAACAACGACGGGCGGACCAACGGTCTGACGGCGCCGAATCCCGCGGCGCAGCGCGACTGTTTGCTGGCGGCCTGGGCGGATGCGAACATCGACCCGGCGACGGTGTCGTATGTGGAAGCGCACGGCACGGGGACGGCGCTGGGTGATCCGATCGAGGTGGAAGGGCTGACCCAGGCGTTTCGCCAAGTCACGAGCGACCGCCAGTTCTGCGGCTTGGGTTCCATCAAAAGCAATGTGGGCCATGCCGAAACGGCGGCTGGCGTGGCCGGTGTGCTGAAGGTGTTGGCGTCGTTTGGCACGCGCCAGTGCCCCCCGACGGCTCACCTGACGGCGCCGAACCGGATGATTCCGTTTGAAGATTCTCCGGTGATGTTGCTGGACCGCGTGCGGCCTTGGGTGGCGCGCGGCGAGCGATTGCGAGCCGGTGTGAGTGCGTTCGGATTTGGCGGGACCAACTGCCATGTGGTCTTGGAAGAACCCCCGCGGCAGGTGCCGCCGGCGGACCTACGGCCTGACGAGCCCGCGAGTTGTCAGGCGTTGGTGCTATCGGGGCGCACCGCGGGCGCCAGTGCCGAGTTGGCCAGGCGGTTTGCCGAGGCCTTGGCGGCGTGCGGCGACCTTGAGGTGGCCAACGTGGCGTTTAGCGCGGCCGTGGGACGAGCCCATCTGGCGCATCGCGTGGCGGTGGCGGGTAGCACTCCGGCCGAACTTGGCGAGCGGTTAGCCGCGGTGGCCGCGGGCCAGAAAGTGCCTGGCGCTTGGCGTGGCGAAGTACCGCGCCGCGCGCCACGGGTGGCGGTATTGTTCAGCGGTCAGGGTTCGCAGTATGCCGGAATGGGTCGCCGATTGTATGAGACCGAGCCGGTATTTCGCGAGGCCTTTGACCAGTGCGCGCGTTGGGTCGAATCTTGCTTTACCGTGCCCTTGGCAGCGGCGCTCGACTGGCGTGGTGGCGATCGATTGCAGTCTACCGAGTTTGTGCAGCCGGCATTGTTTGCGATTGAATGGAGCCTGTGGCGGCTATGGCAGTCGGCGGGATTGCGGGTCGATGCGCTGGCGGGCCACAGCGTGGGCGAATATGTAGCTGCGGCCGCGGCGGGTGTGCTGGCACCGGCCGATGCACTGCGGCTGTTGGTGGCGCGGGGGCAATGGATGCAGGAGTTGCCGACCCCGGGGCACATGCTGGCATGTTTTTGCGCGGCCGAGGTCGTGGCACCCTGGGTAGCGCGGCGGCCCGAGACCTTGTCGATCGCAGCGATCAACAGCCCACAGAACACGGTGCTGTCTGGCACGCCCGACGCCATCGCGGCGGTGGAGTTGGAACTGAAGCGCGCGGGTGTGACCACCCATCGGCTGGCGGTCTCGCAAGCATTCCATTCCCCCTTGTTGGCGCCGATGCTGGCACAGCTCGGAGCCGAGGCGGGGCGGCTGCCACACGCGGCACCGAAGTTGGCGATGGTGTCGAATTTGACCGGTCGGCGGTTCTCAGCGGCCGAACCCTGCGACGCCAGTTATTGGGCACGGCATGCGCGGGGCACCGTGCGTTTTGCGGACGGATTGCGCGAGCTGGCAGAAATGGGTTGCGACGTGTTGCTGGAGCTGGGGCCGGGTTCGACGCTGGTAAATCTGGCGCGACAAACGATCAGCCCCCGAGTGACGGTCAACACTCTGACACGGGGTGTGCTCGAAGATCGCAGTTTGGCCGAGTCGCGATGCCAGTTGTATGTTGCGGGTGTCGATCTCGAATGGGAGCAGCTACTGGGCGGAAGAGGCCGGCGGCGCGTGGCGCTGCCTACTTATCCTTATGAGCGTAAGCACTATTGGTTGCCGACCGTCGCTAGTTCGCCGCACGGCCTGGTCGAAGAACAACCTGCATTGGCAGGAAACGCTGCCCGTCCAGCGAGTGTGCAGGTAGCAACGGGTGTGCCTGGCGCGGACAACCCGGAGGCATTGTACAGGGTGGTCTGGCGTGCAGCCGATTCGGGCGGCAAGCGGCGCGCGTTGGCGCGTGGCCCGTGGTTGATTCTGGAAGACTCCGAGGGGGCCCTGGCCGATGCTTGGGCGGTGCGTTCGGCAACGGCTGGCAGCGAAGCTTTCCTGGTGCGTTCGGGCACAACGTTCGCGCGCACCGACCGCCACCATTTTGTGATCGATCTGGATGAGCCTTCGCATTTCGATCGCCTGTTTGAGTGTTTACGGTCCGAGGGGATCTTGCCAGCGGGCATTCTGGTGGCGCACGGCTGGGGGCTGCAACTGGCGGCGGTTCAGTCGGCATCGCAGTTCGATCGAGTGGTCAACGCGCCCGCGGTGGGCTTGTTGCATCTGGCCCAGGCGTGGGCGCGGGGGCCAGGGCGTTCGAACAACGTACAGTTGGTGATCGCCACGGCAGGCGCGCAGGCGGTCGATCCGGCGCAGGGGTGCGATGCGGCGGCCGCGCCGTTGCTGGGGCTGGCGCTGGTCTTGCCGCGCGAGGTGCGCGGGCTGTGGCGCCGTTCGGTCGATGTGCCGGTGGGTTGCGATCCGCACGCGGCGGCCGAGTGGTGCTGGCGCGAACTGGAGATCGACGACGACGAGCCGGAAGTCGCCTATCGCCAAGGGACGCGCTTCCGTCGCGGCGTGGAAGCCGCGCCGGTCTCGGCGCTGAACCCGGGCTCGGTATGGCGCCCAGGGGGTGTGTATGTCATCACCGGTGGCCTGGGGGGCATTGGCCAGTGCCTCGCACGACGGCTAGCGCGCGAGGCGAACGCACACCTGGTGCTCAATGGTCGCTCGTCGATCGAAGGGAATGATGACGCGGCCCGAGCGCGACGCGCCGTTCTGGAAGCATTGCGGGGCAGCGGCGCGGCGAGCGTGCATTATGTGGCGAGCGACGTAAGCCAGGCGGAAGGCGTGGCGCGATTAGTCGAGGAAACGCGCTGCCGGCACGGGCATGTGACGGGGCTGTTCCACGCGGCCGGCGTGGTCGACACCGAGCGGCTGTCGCTGCGCAGCAAGACGCGCGCCTCGTGGCAGCAGGTGGTCGCGCCCAAGACCGTGGGCAGTTGGTTATTGACCGAGGCGTTGCGCCCGATGGGACTGGAGCAAACGGCCTTTTTCTCGTCGATTGCCTCGCTTTCGGCGCCCCTGGGTGCCGGCGAGAGCGACTATGCGGCCGGGTGCCGGTTTCAGAATGCCTGGGCAGATCAGTTGGCGGGTAGCGGGTTTCCAGCGGCGCGGGCGGTGCTGCTTTCGGAATGGGGCACGCTGGGAATTCTCGCGCGGGCCGAACCGGGACCCATTGTGCGGCAACTGGGTTTGTTGGCCATGACTGAGGCCCAGGCAGAACGCGCGTTCGAAAGCGCTTTTCATGCGCATGGGGCGCAGTGGATTCTGGTGCGGCCCGACCACGCACGATTCCAGCCCGAGCGTCTGCTGGCCGACGATCCCGACGCGGCGAACACCGCAGCGAACACCTCAATGCCCGCGACGCCCGCGGTGGCAGTCGCGGGGAGCGAACCGGCCAGCGGGGCACCTCAGGGTGTGCTGGCGACCCACCATACCCATGAGACCAAAGAGGCCAGGACCAGGGCCGCTGAGGCGGAACCGTGGCGCAACCTGTTGGCAGCGACTCGTACGGCGGGGCGCCGATTGGCGCGTGAGTTGGCCGGCGATTTCTCTGAGTATGTCGGGCTGGATGACATTCTCGAATTGGTCAGCGTGGTTTCTGTGGGAGCCACGTTGGTAGAGCGCGGGCTGTTCGACCGACCAGGCGCACGGCATGGCCGGCCAGAGATCGCGACGGCGCTCGCGATTCGTCCCAAATTTGAACGCTTGTTGAGGCGATTGTTGGGAATGTTGGAGGCGGCGGGGCGGCTAGTGCCCGAAGGAGATGACTTGGTGTCGCCTGCGGGTCTGACTCCGGAGGTTCCACCAGCGTTGTGGGAGACGGCCGCGCGGCGCTATCCCCAAGCGCAGGCCATTCTGGCGATGCTGCGGCGTGGCAGCCAGCGGTGGGGTGAGGTGGTGCGGGGCGAAGCGGATGCGCTGGAGGTGTTGTTTCCGTCGGGCGACATGGACGATGCGGCAGGAGTGTATCGCGACTCACCGTTGTCGCGGTTTGACAATCGAATGGCGGGCGCGGCGCTCGCGGAGCTGGTTCGCGCGCGGGGCGCGGCGCGCGTGATGGAGGTCGGGGCGGGCACCGGCGGAACCACGGCCGAAGTCTTGCCGCTGTTGCCGCCCAGCAATTGGAACTATTGCTTCACCGATTTGTCGGCAGGGTTCCTGAATCTGGCCGAACGACGCTTCGCCCGGTTCGCGGGGATGAGCTATCGGGTTTTCGATGCCGAACGCAGGCCGGCCAGCCAAGGTTTGGCTGAGGGAACGTTTGATGTGGTCGTGGCGACCAACGTGTTGCACGCGACCCGCCGACTCGACGAGACCTTGCAACACATTCGGCAATTGTTGTCGCCAGGTGGCTGGCTGTTGTTGATCGAGGCGACCCGGCCAGCGCATTGGGTGGATCTGACTTTCGGGCTGACCGATGGGTGGTGGCGTTTCGAGGATCACGAATTGCGCGGCGATCATCCGTTGCTTTCGGCCCAGGCGTGGCAAGGCTTGCTGGCCCGCCGGGGATTTGACCGAATCGAAGCAATTTCGGGCGCCGAGTTTGGGCTGGGCGACGTAGGCCAACACTTGTTCTTGGCACAGGCCGATGCCGTCGTGCATGCGCGCGGCGATGACAAACCAAAGGGCACGACCAGCGGCCGCACCGTGGTAGCCAGGTCGGCCCGTGCCGGGCGTGGTCAGCGAGGGCGGGTGGCCGACTATTTGGCGGAACTGTTTCAGCGAATGCTACGGCTTTCGGCCGACGAATTCGACCGTTCGGCCAACTTCATGGACTTGGGGTTCGACTCGATCTTGGCGCTGCAGATTCGTCAGGAGTTGGCACGAGAGACAGGGCTCGACCTGCCGCCGACGTTGCTGTTTCGCTATCCGTCGGTAGACGAATTGGCCGAACATTTGACAAGCGACGACGCGCTAGCGGCGAAGATCGAGGCGTTCTTGCAGTCGCCGGCGCGCACACCAGCCGCGCTCGAGCCAGGGCCGGCAGCAGAGATGGTGCGGCCCGAGGAAATCGCTGCGATGCCGTCAGCGGTTCGGCCGGAAGAGATGGCGCCGGCAGTGATTGCGCCGCCAGTGAGCGTGCAGGCAGTGGTACCTCCGGCAGACTTCGTGCCGCAGAAGGCCGTGCCTGTGCCGCCCGCCCAGAGCGAGTTCGAGTGGCTGCCACCGGCGGCGCCTGTCGTGGACCGGCCGGCAGCCGTGCCCCGTGTCATCCGTGCGATCGGCGATGTGGCGGTCGTGTCGATGGCTTGTCGATTGCCCGGAGCGATGACGCCCGAGGCATTCTGGGAGCACCTGCGTGGCGGCGTGGACCTGGTGCGCGAGGTGCCCAGCGATCGTTGGGATTGGCGCACCGTTTACGACCCCAGTGGACGGCGTGCGGATGCATCGCGGTCGAAGTGGGGGGCCTTTTTGGACGATCCCACGGCGTTTGACGCCGGGTTCTTTCAGCTTTCGCCCCACGAGGCGCGGTGCATGGATCCGCAGCAGCGGTTGTTGTTGGAAACCGTG
>CAYSXM010000055.1:0-11649 GCA_964434905.1 uncultured Pirellulales bacterium
GACCAGGACGGTGCCCGTGGAAGTACCGTCGCTGCGCCACAACTCAAAACCGGTGGTCCCGTCATTGGCAGTGAAGTACAACACGCCACCCACGTTTGTCAGGGAACCCGGATTGGACCAGTTGGCTCCGCTGCGAATATCCTTGACCAGGGAAGTGCCCGTGGAAGTGCCGTCGCTCCGCCACAACTCGTAGCCGTAGGGCCCGTCATAGGCAGTGAAATACAGTACGCCACCCACGTTCGTCAGGTTGCGCGGAAAAGAATTGCTCGCGCCGTTGATATCCTTGACCAGGAAGGTGCCCGTGGAAGTCCCGTCGCTCCGCCACAAATCATTACCGCTGGCCCCGCCATAGGCAGTGAAATACAGCACGCCCTCCACGTTCGTCAGGTTGGACGGATAAAATGCCGAGAGTCCGTTAGTATCCTTGACCCGGAAAGTGCCCGTGGAGGTGCCGTCGCTCCGCCACAACTCAACACCGGTGGATACGTTATAAGCGCTGAAATACAGCACGCCACCCACGTTTGTTAGGTCGCGCGGATAGGAAGTGCTGACTCCGTTACCAATATTCTTGACCAGGCGTGTGTCAGCAGTCACCGAAGTGGCGCCCGAGGTATCGGTCACGCGTAGTTGCACGCTGAACGAAGCCGGCCCGTCTTTTATGCTCAGCGCCACGAGTTGCGCCCAAGAGAGGGTGGGCGATACGCCCACGGCGTCGCCAAAATCGCCGTCACTGTTCACGTCCCAACCATAGCTGAGTGGGTCGCCGTCGAGATCGGTCGAACCGCCTCCATTCAAGGTCAGCGAGCCACCCTCGGCCACGGTGTACGGTCCGCCCGCGCTGGGGGTGGGAGTCACATTGATCACGGTCAGCGTGACCGCGCTACTGATTGTGACCCCGCCATCGCCGTCATCGACGCGCACCCGTACGCTAGGGCTGCTCGGTACGTCGTTTATGCCGAGTACGACAAGTTGCGCCCAGGTGAGCGTGGGCGATACGCCCGAGGCGTCGCCAAAAACGACGTCGCCGTTGATGTCCCAGGAATAGGCTAGCGGGTCCAGCGCCCCGGCCGAATCGCTGCTGTTGCTCGCATTGAGAGTGAGCGAGCCGCCTTTGGTCACGGTGTACGGTCCGCCCGCACTGGCGATGGGAGCCGCATTGTTCACGGTCAACGTGACCGCACTGCTGGTCGTGACCCCGCCATCGCCGTCATCGACGCGCACCCGTACGCTAGGGCTGCTCGGCCCGTCATTGATGCCGAGCACGACAAGTTGCGCCCAGGTGAGCGTGGGCGACACGCCCGAGGCGTCGCCAAAAACTCCGTCGCCGTTGACGTCCCAAGCATAGGCTAGCGGGTCCAGCGCCCCGGCCGGGTCGCTGCTGCTGCTCGCATTGATTGTGAGCGAGCCGCCCTCGGCCATGGTGTACGGTCCGCCAGCACTGGCCGTGGGCGGCGTGTTGGTCACGGTCAGCGTGGCCGGGTCCGGGCTGGTGGCCCACAATTCGTAGCCGTTGGTTCCATTATTGGCCCTGAAATACAGCACGCCACCCACATTCGCCAGGGAGGACGGACCGAAACTCGCGGCACCGCTGCCAATATCCTTGACCAGGGAAGTGCCCGTGGAAGTACCGTCGCTCCGCCATAACTCAGCACCGTTGGTCCCGTCATTGGCCTTGAAATATAGCAAGCCACCCACGTCCGTCAGGTAGCTCGGATAAGAACTGTAGTCCCCGCCGCGAATGTTCTTGACCAGGAAGGTGCCCGTGGAAGTACCGTCGCTCCGCCACAACTCAATACCGTTGGTTCCGTCATGAGCAGTGAAATACAGCGCGCCACCCACGTTCGCCAGGGACGTCGGATTGGAACCGTTGGCTCCGCTGCGAATATCCTTGACCAGGAAAGTGCCCGTGGAAGTGCCGTCACTGCGCCACAACTCGTAGCCGTTGGTTCCATTGTTGGCGCTGAAATACTGGACGCCACCAAAGTTCGTCAGGTACCTCAGCGGAGAAGAACTCCCGGGTGGGGTAATGTCCTTGACCAGGAAAGTGCCCGTGGAAGTTCCGTCGCTTCGCCACAACTCAAAACCGGTGGTTCCGTCATTGGCGCTGAAATACAGCACGCCACCCACGTCCGTCAGGTAGCTCGGATAAGAACTGTAGGCTCCGCCGCGAATGTTCTTGACCTGGAAGGTGCCCGTGGAAGACCCGTCGCTCCGCCACAACTCAAAGCCGTTGGTTCCATTATTGGCGCTGAAATACAGCACGCCACCCACGTTCGTCAGGTGCTCAGGATTGGAACTGTTTACTCCGCTGCGAATATCCTTGACCAGGAAAGTGCCCGTGGAAGTTCCGTCGCTGCGCCACAACTCAATACCGTTGGTTCCATTGTTGGCCCTGAAATACAGCACGCCTCCCACGTTCGTCAGTTTGCGCGGATAGGAATCGATGGCCCCGCCATTAATTTCCTTGACCTGGAAGGTGCCCGTGGAAGTACCATTGCTGCGCCACAACTCCTCACCGTTGGTTCCGTCATTGGCCGTGAAATACAACAGGCCACCCACGTTCGTCAGGTTGCGCGGATGGGAATCGATGGCCCCGCTACGAATATCCCTGACCTGGACGGTGCCCGTGGAAGTTCCGTCGCTGCGCCACAACTCAAAACCGTTGGTTCCATTATTGGCAGTGAAATACAGCACGCCACCCACGTCCGCCAGGTTGTACGGATGGGAACCGTCGCTTCCGCTGCTAATATCCCTGACCAGGCGCGTGCCAACGGTCACCGAAGTGGCGCCCGAGGGATCGGTCACGCGTAGTTGCACGCTGAACGAAGCCGGCCCGTCTTTTATGCTCAGCGCCACGAGATTCGCCCAAGAGAGCGTGGGCGAGACACCCGTGGCGTCGCCAAAAACGCCGTCGCCGTTGACGTCCCATAGATAGGTGAGAGGGTCGCCGTCGGGATCGGTCGAACCGGCTCCATTCAAGGTCAGCGAGCCACCCTCGGCCACGGTGTACGGTCCGCCGGCATGGGCCCGGGGAGGTGAGTTGGAAGTCGTCAATAATTCCACGCCTGCGCCGCTGCCTGCGCCGCCGCCAGGCAAGATGTCGAGGCGCAAGGCAGGCGTGACCGCTAGCAGCCACCGTTGTTCCAGCGGTTCGCACAGCGCATGCCGCACGAGCGCATGCCGCAGGAGCGCGTGACGTGGCGGAGCATGGCGCGCAACTGCTCGTCGCAGCGGGTCATGCTGCGACGGAACACGACCTAAGAGCGTTGTCACGCGCCTTAAAAATGCGCTCGCCCGCCAGCCAACACACGGCAGTTGAGAGCCGGCTACGCCTGTGCCCCACAATCGCTGGGCGATTGACTTTCCGCTGACCACTCCGGCGCGACGGAGCCACTCGAACCGCTGTGCCGGTGCCGTGGTTGTTGTCGACCGTGGGCTTGTCTGCTGCCCGCCTGTCGGTCGGCTCCCGCGAAGCCACGAAGGCCAGCTGCCTACCATCGAAACCCCCCAAAATCTTGCCCGGGAAGAGGCTGCCCTGAATGCTCTGGCCGGGTTCGAGCGCGCCGGCGGTCGCCCACTGCTGGTGCGCGTGTTGCAGAGGAGTTTAATCACGGACCGCGGCACCGGCAACATCGACCCGGCAGTTCCAGCGAGGCTCTTTCTGGGCAACGTTCCGTCAGGGGGCCAGTACCGGCCGCAGGCACCCGCTCCGCCGGCCCCTTAGGTACGGCCAGTTTTGGCATCCCTGGTTCCGCACGCAACTGGCCAGAACGAGCCTGTCGCACGGCATTTCGGTCGTTTCTTTGCAGTGCATCCAGGCCGGCGCACAGTCCGTCTTACAATCCCAAGTGCGTCTAAAATCACCGGCTGGCGCCTTGCACGCCGGAGTGCGGCAATTAGCCTGGAACAATATCCATGGCTCTGTGGAACGGCGCGGCCGTGGATTGGTGGCGCCGAAGGCTGGCGGACCCGTGGATTGGCACTTCGCGGCCAGTCATCTACACACTGGCGATGAACCATGGCTACTGGTGATCAACCATACGAGCCGGCATCAACCCAAGAGAGAGACTTCCATGCGACCGACAAATGTCCGACGAGCCTTGCTGGTAGCCGCCACGTTGCTGGTCGGCGGTAGTCTCTGCCAAGCTCAAGTGGCACCTGGCGCGCCGTGGCAATACTTCGGCGCCGGTGCTGGCACCTTCTCGTTAGACTATGTTCCCTACTTCTCGATGCATCCGCCGGTGTATTACAGCCGACCGGTGCCGCGCACGTATGGCTATAGCCCCTTTGCCTATCCACCCGGCACCATGACTCCGGACGTGGCCTGGATGCGCCCCGAAGTGCTGATGAATCCGTTTGTTCCTGGCGCGAACAACGCCGCGGAAAAGCCCAAGCGCGTGGCCCACGACCCGGTGCGCCTGGAAAATCCGTTTGTCGCGGTGAAGCACGTCGACCCCGCGGCGCTGTAACTCTGGCAATGGGTCGGGGCATTGCAGCACGCCCTGAGGGCGGGGCTACCGTCGAGGGAAGCGTTGTGCTGCCGGGGTGCTCTGCAGCCTGTGAATCACCCGACCGACTTCGCCTACGGCGCCGGCACCAGTTCTAGAATCGCGGCCAGTGCGGGATCGCGATTCAGGAAATAGTCGACCGACGAAAGGCGGACCGGAACTTCGGGAGCGATCCACAGCCGGTCGTCGGTGGGGTAACTGTGTTGCCACAGCAGCGAGGAGATCGTGCCGCGCAGGCCGCTATAGGGCAACAGCACGGGGGTGGATTCACCATAGAAGTTGGGACGCGAGCCGCTGGGTTCGCCCACGAACACGCTGTTGGTCAGACGATCGACATCGGTCACGAAGTTTTGCGCTGCAGAGAATGTGTGGCGACCCAAGATGGTGAACAGCCGATG
The DNA here is from genome assembly GCA_964434905.1 of uncultured Pirellulales bacterium. Classification (GTDB taxonomy): domain Bacteria; phylum Planctomycetota; class Planctomycetia; order Pirellulales; family CAYNRE01; genus CAYSXM01. The sequence continues at coordinate 4,907 of CAYSXM010000055.1, forward strand.
GGTGGGGCGAGCCATCTCGAAGGCCACCATGGTGCGCAACAGTGCGACGTTTAAGTAGGTGTTGCCGCCCCCATTGTGCCGTACGTCGACGATGAGCGTCGTCGCTTGCGTCTGTCCCAGGTGTTGATGCAATCGCTGGGCAAAGGCGGCCAGTGTCTCGTCTGGGGCGTCGCCCACGCCATTGAACTGCACGAAGACGGTGCCTGGTCGCTCGGCTAGGTCTTCAAACCAGAACATTCGATCGTTGTGCCGCAGATAGTGTGGAACCGCAGGCGTTGGTGAGTCCCGTAGCTCCGCGTACCAATTGCCTTGTGCGTGCGCTGCCACGAAAGCTCCGGCGCCGGCGTCGGCCGCCAATCGCGACGAGGGCCAACGCCCACGCGAACGAAACTCGCGGGGCGCGATGGTTGCTCGCTCCCGGGTACCGTCGGGTGCTTCGAACTCGAGTTCAATATTTTTCCCTGGTGGACAAATGCCGGTCAGCTCTAGCGAACCGGGCAGCGACAACTGCCCCGGTACACGTGCCCGCAGGTCCATGGGGTTGTCGGCTCCAATCAATTCGGCCACGCGGCGACAGGCGTCTGGGGTGGGTGTCGTGCCGAAGTGGACCACGCGAGCGCCGATCCAGCGCGTGTAATCGGCATCGGAATCGATCACAAACAGGCCATCGTCGAACCAATACATTCGCAGCGGAAGCTGGCGTACCGTGAAGCGCTTCGCCACGGGAGGCAAATTGGAGTGGCCGTCGTTGATCATCGCCACGATACGTTGCAGTTCGAAATAGACCTGCTCATCGTCTAATTCCGACAGGCGACCATCGAGACGCTCGATGGCGGCGTCGAACGCGGCAGACGTCGTAGCGTGGAACAGGTTAGCGTGTAGCCGGCGGGCTTCGCTGCCTAGGAACCGCAGGTCGCCGCGCCATCCAGCGACACGGTCGGCCTTTTCGGTCGCTGGCGCCAGGCGGGACAATAGCTCGGGCGAATCTCGTAGGTGCTTCCACTGCGCGTTCAGGCCGAGTACAAACCGCTCGGCCCAGCGCGCGGCAAGCGCTCGATCTAGCAGTGCGAACGCCTGCGCATCGTGTCCCAATGCGGCCTCGCACGACGCCTGCTGGTAAAGCAGGCGACCGGTTTGCCCGGCGCCGAGTTGGAGCGCCTGGTCGAAGGCCCCAGCCGCGGCGGTGTATTCGTGGCGCTGATAGTGGGTAAGTGCGAGGTGCCACCAGTTGTCGCCGTCGAGCGGAAAGGATGCCACGAGCGATTGCCACAATGGCAGTGCCTCGTCCAGGTGCCGCGGGCCATCGAGCGTCAGCGCTCGCTGTCGGGCGCGGAAGTATTCGGCCGGGGGCAGTGGCGCGGTAACAACCGGTAGGTCTTGCACTGTTTTTGCGAGGTACGGCGATTCGGCCGCGACAGGTACCGTCGTGCCGGCTGCACTCACTGCGATAGCGATGAGCACCGAACGAACCACCAACGAGTGCGACAGTGGCACAAAGGTCGACAATTCGCAGTGTCGCGAACGAGGGGGGGCGTTGGCGCGCATGGATAAGATCTCCGAGAATGGACCCCCGGCAATTCGTTGCGTACCTGAGAATCTTGGAATCGAAGTTTGACAAATAGCGGAAAACATAACACATGCGACCGGCGGCCGCTGGCGACTCGAGCGCCTCGACGGATCTCAGCGCAATACGGGTATGATAAGCATGCCAACCTCGTTACTAAAACCTCTGGCAGTCGACCGATGGGCCATCGCTGGACACACCAACCCTGCTCGCGCTGTGAAAAGTGGACCAAGCACACGCGCCGGTCTCGTAGAATTCACCACAAGGTGCATTTGGTGGCCAGCTTGTTGACACTGGGGCTGTGGTCGCCGGTGTGGCTGGGCCTGGTGGTACAGCAATGGGTGCGCGGCCCGGAACCCTGGCGGTGCGCCGTGTGTGGCGAGCTGCTCTACGAACACCAATAGCCCGACCGAGGACGCGGGCAACCTGGCCGACGACCGGTCAATTTGCTCGGGCGACCGGTTCGCGGCAGGCTGCCGTTTCGCTTTGGGGGCGGTGTTCCTTTGGGGATTGTGTTAGCGAGGTCGGCGTGCCAGGAACGCTGTCCAGCCGGTGGGCATCGAGAAGCCCTCGTAGCCCGGCAAGGGCTTGGCCCGAAACCCGGTGTCGCGGAGCGTCGATAAGATGGTCGCGGTGGGCCACAGCCGCAGGCGGTGCAGCTCGTCGTGGCGTCGATAGTGCTGGCCGTCGCGCACAAACGTGGAGATGCGCCTGGTGAGCAATCGCCCCTGGGCATCTTGGGATGCTTCGGCGACACAGGCCCAGTTTTCGGTCGCCAGTCCGCCACGGCTGGGTGCCAGATGCGGCGCGCGCCCTGGCCCGGCGACATCGAACAGCAACAGCCCCCCCGGCGACAATGCGCGAAACACGCGGCGTAGGAAGGCCGCTAGTTGGCTTTGCGTCGGCTGACGATCGAAGCAGTAGTTCAGCACCTCGCCAATGGCCGTCACGGCCAAGGCCGGCGGCAACTTGGTCGACCAGACCGAGCCCTGCCGCAGGTCGGCAGCGGGCGCGCGACGCCGGGCGATTTCCAGCATGTCGGCGGAAAAATCGACACCCACCACGGGGAAGCCCGCCGCGCACAAGCGTTCGGCCAACAGGCCGCTACCGCACCCCAAATCGACCACCGTGCCTGGTGGTTGGCGCTGCGCGGCGAGTTGAGCGATCAGGGTTTCAGCCGCGGCGCGAGCGACCATGCCGTATCCTTGGTCGTGAATTTCAGCCAGGTCGGCCGCATAGGCCTGGGTACCGCTACGCCGACGTGATCCTCGATTCGTGGTCATCAGGGGCAGCCTGTTCGGTGTTTGGTCGGAAGAGTCTGGTCTTGTCTTAACAGGGTGCCTTGGGCCAGCCAGATTCACGATTATCGGTGGCACCGGCAGAACAGGTGCGACCGGCACGAGGGGGGGGCGATGGCGCCGATTGTTCCAAACGTGTGGCAGGCGCGGGGCAAGATACTCGTGCCGTGCCGTGCCTGCAAGTCTGCCGTCATGCCGACCCGGGTCACGCACCTGGCGATTTACCCAAACGGGCTAGAGGGTCGCGCGCCGTGGGGCAGACCGCAACCGTGGCCTCGATGGTGCGGTGATTTGCCCTAAGCGAAACTCCGTCCTACGTTTCGACAGCGTCGGTCGCCGAAAGTCGCGTCGGCTGCCAGTGCGAAGTGGCGGTCGGATGCGTCGTGGCGGCCCTCGGGCCAAGGAGCGTCGTCGGCCCGCGTTCGCGCGCTCACCTTCAATCAATTGCTGGACCTCAGCTTTCAATTTCTCCGGACGGGAAACATGCCTAAGTTTTCAGATCTCAAGCTGCAACCTCGTTTGACGTTGTTCTTCCTGGTTCTCGGCGTGGTACCGATGGCGGCGACCGGTTGGTTGGCGGCCAGTCGCAGTCGTGCGACGCTGTTGGATCGCGCGGCAGAGAAACTCACTCTGCAAGCACAGTCGGCGGCCGACAAGATCGACCGCAACCTGTTCGAGCGCTATGGCGATGTGCAAGCGTTTGCCTTTCATCCCTTGGCCCAGGGTTCGCCGGAAGAGTTTCAGCAGGCGGCCAACTTTTACATGAAGACCTATGGCATTTACGATCTGATGATTTTGGCCGACACCGAGGGCAAGGTGATTGGCGTGAACGGCGTGGACTCGAAGGGACAACCGATCGATTCCTCGTGGCTGGTGGGCCAGAGCGTGCGCGGCCAGGCCTGGTTCGAGGACATCGTGGCCGGAAGGTTGGCCGCTGGACAGACCTACTACAGCGACCTCGGCGAAGACCCCTGGGTGGCCAAGCAGTACGGACACCGTGGCTTGTCGTTGAACTTCTCGGCGCCCGTGCTGGATGCCGCGGGCCAGGTGGTGCGCGTGTGGTCGAATCGCGCTTCGTGGGACCGCGTGGTCGGCGAGATCATGACCGATTTGGAAACGTCGTTGCAGAACGAAGGGGTGAAGACGGCGTCGACCCACGTGCTCTCGAAGCAAGGCCTGGTGCTCGCGGATGCCGATACCCAGACGGTCTTGCAGTTGAATTTAGCAACGTCTGGGGTCAAGGCGGCGCAGGCGATTACCCAGGGCAAGACCGGCAACATTGTCGAAATGCATACTCGCCGCAAGGTGGAAACGATCAACGGCTATGCCTCGTCCAAGGGAGCATTGGGCTTCGCCGGCTATGGCTGGGGTGTGCTGGTTCGACAAGATCTGTCGGAAGCCAGCCAGGAAGCGCGGGCGTTGCAAACCTTGATCGGTATTGCCGCCGTCGTCGCCACGGCGCTGATCGCGCTGTTGGCCGTGTTCATCGCACGCAGCATTACCAAACCCTTGAATAAGTCCGTAACGGTGCTCGAGAAGGTGGCAGCGGGCGACCTGACGCAACGACTCGATATCGACACCCACGACGAGTTGGGCCGGCTGGCCAAGGCACTGAACACCGCCGTGGCTGCCTCGGCGCACACACTCGAAGAGGTAAAGCTGGCCGGCGAACGCGACGCACAACGGCAACGCGACGAGGCGGAAGCCGAACAGCAGCGCACCGAGCAGAAGCGGTTGGAAGAAGCCCGCGCTGCGCAAGCCGAACGCGCACGCCAAGACGCCGAAGCGCACCAGCAGCAAGAACAGGCCGAGCGTGATCGGAAGGCCGCGCATGAACTACAGGCAAAGGTCGACAATATCCTCTCGGCGGTCAATTCGGTGGCCCAGGGGGATTATTCCCGAGTGATTACGGTGGCCGGGCAAGACGGCATCGGCCAATTGGGCGAAGGGCTGCGCAAGTTCTTTGCGGACAAACAGGCCGCCGAAGCCCGCGAACGCCAGCAGCTCGAGCGCGAGCGTGCCGCACAGCAAGAACTGCGCGACAAGATCGACCAACTGCTCAGCGTGGTCGCGGCCGCCTCGGACGGCGACCTGACGCGCCCTGTGGGCGTGGCGGGTAGTGACCCCGTGGGCCAGATGGGGCAAGCCTTGCAGGCGATGCTGACCGACCTGCGCGGCATGATCGGCCAGGTGGTCGAAAGCTCGGCGCAGTTTACCGAAGGCTCGCGGATCGTCGCGGAGAGCTCGCAGACGTTGGCCTCGGGTGCCCAGACCCAAGCCGCCGCGGTCGAGGAAATGTCGGCCACGATGGAAACCCTGTCGCGGTCGATTGAAACGGTCAAGGGAAGCGCGGGCCAGGCCAACGTGGTGGCACAGCAAGCCAACGGCGCGGCCCAACAGGGCAATCAGGCGGTGCGCAAGTCGATGGAGGCCATGGAAGTCATTCTGCAAAGCTCGCGACGGATCAACGACATCATCCTGGTCATCTCCGAGATCGCGAACCAGACCAACCTGTTGGCGCTCAACGCGGCGATCGAAGCCGCTCGCGCCGGCGAGCACGGTCTGGGATTTGCCGTGGTGGCCGACGAGGTACGCAAGCTGGCGGAACGCACGAGCGAAGCCTCGAAGGAAATCTCGCGGCTGATCCGCGAGTCGACCACCCGGGTCGAGGAGGGCGCCGCTCTCAGCCAGCAAACCGGAGACGTGCTGCAGCAGATTATCTCGGGAGTCGAGGCTACGGCCGAGAAAATTGCGCAGATCGCCGACTCCACCAACGAACAGGCCCTGAATGCCGGGCAGGTCAGCGAAGCGATTGCCAACGTCGCCCGGGTTACCGAACAGGTCGCCGCGGGCAGCGAGGAACTGGCCGCCGGAGCAGAAGAACTCGGCAGCCAGGCCACGACGTTGCGTTCGCTCGTCGTCCGGTTCCGCACGGAAGACGCGGTGGCCCAGGCGACATCGAGCGTGGCCCCGTCGTTCGACTCGGGGGGCGGGCTACTATGCCTCGCCCGTGGGTTCGTACTAGGCGAGCGCGTCTCCCATCAACCGGCGTTTGCTCTGCCAGGGGCTGGGGCGCCAAAGCAATCGAGCCTGGCTAACGAAACACGCCAACGCCTGCTGCGCCCCGGGTAACCAGGGTGCCGCAGGCGTTTTCTTTTTGAGACGACGCCGATCGGTGCGTGCCAAGGCACATGGCGACGAGAGGCCGTCAGGCTGAGCGGCCTCACGCCCCTGCGATTCGTCGAGGAGCACAGAGACCGATGTGCCGAATCTCCACGCGCCAAGCGGTACCCTTGGTGTCCCTGTGGACTCTGTAGGTAACGACCAGGGGCCAGAACTCGATTCTTTGCAACGACTCGGGACCTTCGACGCCGTGTTCGAATGTGTCGTTGACGCAAATTTCCGCGACAGTTTGCTCGAAGGCGTCAAGAATCTGCCGGCGCTCCCGGGAATCGGCGGCGGTCCTGGCTAACAGATTGTCCAAGTCTTTCAGCGCGAGAGCGCTAATTAGTAACTCAGGTTTTGGCCCCGACATTGCGCCTCCGTGAACGCTGCGACCTAGCCCAGTGCCTCCAGGTGGGCCAATACCTCGGCCGGAGTCAAGAGCGGCACGCCATTGCGCAGGTCATTCTCGCATGCTGCGTTGCGTCGCACAAGTTCCGCTCGCTCTGCTTCGGTGTACAGTGCTGCGCGGCGGGCGGGCGGCACCATGTAGACCAAAACCTTGCCTTCCCGATCGCAGAATGCCACCTCCTCTTCGAACAGGTATTGTGGCGCCAGTTCGGCGATGGTTCTGGCCAGCAATTGACATTTCTCCTCGCTGGTCAATTGACGAAGTGCATTCAAGATTTCTGACAACGTAGGCACAGCAAGCTCCTTTG
>CAYSXM010000056.1:0-11625 GCA_964434905.1 uncultured Pirellulales bacterium
GCTTGTGGATCGTAGCGGCCAGCACGGCGCCGCGGGTCACAGCGCCGCAGGTCACGGCGCCGCAGGAATGGCCGATAGTTTGGCCTGCGTGGCATCGCGCTTGGCTGTGTCCCCCGCCGTCTCGAAGGCCGCCGCGGCGCGCGTCCAGGCGTCGCGCGCCTGGTCCCAATGGTTCAGCTTCGCATGCGCGTCGGCCAGGTGATCCAGAATCACTCCGTCGACGTCGCCGGCCGTGTCCGCGGCCTGTGCGGCGATGGTCAATTCGCGGACGGCGTCTTCGAAGCGACCAAGCCGAAAATAGGCCCAGCCCAGACTGTCGCGATACGCCTCGTTGTCGGGCTGTGCCGCGACAGCCGACTCGATCATTCGCATGGCGCGTGCCAGGTGCCGTCCCTGGTCAGCCCACAAATAGCCCAGGTCGTTCGAGGCCGCCACATCGTCGGGATATTCGTCGAGCACCTGTTCCAGCCATTCTTCGCCGGCGGCAAGGTTGCCGGTGAGCACACAGATGTTCGAAAGCGCAAACCGCGATTCGCGCACCGCGTCGCGCGCTTCCGTCGAGGTATGTACGTTTTCCAGCCGGCTCACCACCGCTTGATATGCCTCGGTTGCCTCGTCATAGCGCTTGGCGTGGTACAGAATCCACGCGCGGCGCGGGTACATGCGAAACAGCTTATCCCCAAATTCGTCGGGCCGCTCTTCCGCCAGCTTCAACGAATCGTCGGCTGCGGCCAAGGCCGCGTCGGTCTGGCCCAACATGGCCAACGAGCTGGCCAGATGGAACTTGAAATCGGGCGCCTCGCTCGGAGCGGCCTGTCGGTCGATGGCCAGTTGAAACACCCGCGCCGCCTCCGCATAGTCCTCAATGCGCAGCAGGCCAAACCCCCATCGCAAATAAACCAGTGCGGCGTCGTCGCGTTTTTCGGCCAGAGCTGCCTCGAAAAACTCGTTGGCTTCGCCCGCACGTTTAGCCTCGAGGGCTACCAGTGCCACGGCCAGCCGCTGATCGCTGGAAAGCGGTTGCTGCGGGTCGGCGGCCAGTCGGGCGCGCGCCGCGGCCACCAGGCCATCGACGGCGGCCGAGTCGGCCGAAAGTGCCTCTCCTGCGTCGCCCAACGGCGTCAAGTCGCCCCCTTCGGCCACGCACACTCCCAAGGTGGTCAGCAGGTCGTCGTAGTGCTGTTGCTGCTGGTCGATTTCCACCAGCGCGGCCAACGATTCGGTCGAGGGATGATCGGCCAGCAAGCCCCGATAAAGCGTGCCCGCCGTGTCCAACTGGCCTGCCGTCTGTTGCCGCTGCGCAATGAACAATCGAAGCGGGAGATTTTCAGGATCGACCGCACGCAAATCCTCTAACCGTTTCATCAGCGTTTCGCCGGAACCTTGCTTCTCTAGCAACTCGGCCAGAAGTGCATAAGGCCCCGTGCCCAGCGACGCCTCGTGATCCTCGAAACAGGTGGCCAGCGCCGCCAGCGCTGTCTCGGGCTGATCGCGTTTGGCGGCGATTTGTGCCTGGCGGAATGCCAACACACCGGGGTCGGGCGCGTGCTGATCCGCGACCTCGAACGCTCGGGCCGCTTCATCCAGCCGCCCCGCGCCCAGCAGCGCCAGACCAATCTGGGTGTGGGTCTGTCCCGCCTCGTCGCCCAGCAGGCGATTGCGCAATCGGCTTTCCAGTTGATATTTTTCCGGAAACTGCAGAGCATCGAACAGCAACGCCAGCGAATCGGCTGCCCGCTCTACCTCCCCCTCGGCCAGATAGATCTCGCCCAATTCCGCGGCCAGCACCACGCGAGCGGGCGTTTTCACGTCGCCCAGCAGTTGGGCCGCCTGTTCGTACAGCCGCTTGGCATCGGCCAACTCGCCACGGCTGGTCAGGTGCACCGCCAGACGCTGCAACAGCACCGGGTCGGTCGGATCGAGCGTGGCCGACTTCAGTGCATATCGCACGGCCTCTTCCGAACGCCCTAGACCAAAAGCCAACTGCACAATTTCTTGCAGCACGCTCCGGGCCGCGGGATCGAGACGCAACGCACGTTGATAGCTCCGCAGCGCCGCAGCCAGGTTCCCTTGCTGCTCTTGGGCGCGGCCGGCCGAGAACAACGCTAGGGCTTCGACCTTGTCGGTCTCGCTTTCACCGCGCGGCTGGGCCGGCTCGAAACTAGCCAGCTCTTCCTGATTGTCGAGCGACGCGTCGGTGCCAGGCAGATTGGGAAGCGGCGGAGCCAACAGCGGCGCGGCACTCAATCGCGGTTCCTGACCCCAGGCGCCGGCTAAAACCACCGCCGCGACGACGAAACAACCCCAGTAACGCATGGCAATGGCTTTCTGTATGCCCGGATTACTCCAGAACAATTCCAGGAGAGAAGCTGCCAGCGCGCAACCGCGCACGGCACGTGCAACCACGTGCCGGCGATTTTATCGCCAGAGGGGTCAAACCGCCTATGCCGGTTCGGCCCTGCACGACCCACCGCGCACGACCCGCCCTGCAAGACCCATCGTCTCGCCCGGTGCCGGAATTGCCCACCAGCCGCTGCTAGCCCTTGGTCTCGACCACCCAGATGTTGCGGTAATGCACGGGGTTGCCGTGGTTTTGCAGCATCAGAGGACCTGGCTGTTCGCTCTCGCCGGGCTCGCCGCCGGGGGTGAAGTTCGGCAGCTCGAAGTTCTCGTGGATCGGCACCCCGTTGTGCTTCACCGTGACCGTCGCGTTCCTGGTCTTGCCATGCTTGGTCTTGGGCTGGCCATCGGTACCCAGCACTGGCTGGCCCTTGTCGTCGGTCTCGGGCACGTCGCCCCAGCGCGCGGCGGTGAACTCGATGTCGTAGGTTTGCCAGGCCAACGGCGGCAGGCACATGTTCACGTTCGGCTTTTGAATCTGGTAGAAGCCGCCGCACTCGTTATCCAATCCTTCCAACCCAAACGAATCGAGCACCTGGCACTCGTAGCGGTTCTGCAGGTACACGCCGCTGTTGCCCCGGGCTTGCCCGCTGGCAGCCGGCATATAGGGCGTGCGGAATTCCAAATGCAGCGTGAAATCTTGAAACTTGCGCTTGGTCACCGCGCCGTGCGAGCTGCCCAACGTGGCCAGCAGCTTGTCGGGCGTGAGCGAGGCGCCGTTCCATTCGGCTGCCGAGGAACCGTCGAACAACACCACCGCGCCGGCCGGCGGCGCTGCGCCCAGGGTGTCGCTGGTGCGGTCGCACTTGGTCAGCGTGCCCAGCGTGTTGCCGTCGGCGGTGCGCACGGTGACCACGCCGTCTTTCAGGATAGCGGTCCCTTCGTTGGCCGACACCTCGACCACGCCGTCCTTGGCTTCGCCGTCCGATTCGAGCTTGGTGAAACCATCCCAGCCGGCCCCCGGCAGCCCGCCGATATAGGCCACGAGATGGAACTTGCCGCCGCCTAGCGCGATCATCTGCATGCCAAAGCTCTGTTCGACGCCATCGCCCAGGTCGAACTGGCCGGTGTATTCCCCTTGCAGTTTGTAGTCGGCGTCGGCCTGCGCTGCATCAGTTACAGCGGCGGGCTTGTCGGCCGCGCGCGCGCCAGACACCGCCAGGGCCACAAGGCAACCAATGAACCAGGCCTGCTTCGTCCACAACATACGTGCTCTCCAGTTGGATCGACTCGGTTTCGATAGAGGGGTTGAAATTTTCAGACCGTCGCGCCATTCGATTGCCCGGCGCGATTGCACGGCCGCAATTCGCCAGACCGATTTTGGTACCGCCACAATTCGCACCGCGGCCAGCTCGCGCAGCCGCAATTCGAACTGCGCCCGCGCGGAGGCCGTAGCCGGCCATATTGTGCGGCGCCGGCACCCGGCCCGCAAGCGGTTCCCTGAACTCTTCCGGCAGGGGGGCCACCGGCCCAGTAGTTTCGGATACTGGCAAGCCGATTACGGTTTTCCTAGCAGCCGCGACACGGTCGAGTTCTCAAGACGATGTTCATGAATAACCCCGGTTGAATCCTGAAGTGGCCGGCCCGGAGTTGCTCTGTATGGCTCGAGTACCGATAGATCGTCGCTGTTCGTTGAATTTGGCCTGTATCGTCGCAGCTATTTTGGTGTAGTCGCCTTTTTCTGACCAGAGTTGATCACCTTCATCAGTTCTGGCACCACGCGGCGGCGAAACTCAGGGTTCATTTTTGCATTGGCAATCATCTTCAACGAGGACTGTAAAATCCCCTGTCGCAATTTGTCGGCGTTCTCCTTCGAGGCAATAGCCACCTGGAGGAATGCCAAACACATTTCGTCGGTGCTTTCTTCGCCCAACAAAACGCGTTCTGGAGGATTGCTGGGGTTATGTGGGTTGTCCGCGGAGTTGTCGTACCAGGCGTCCAGGTCGAGCCGAGTTCCTGTGGGTAATTCAAGTGGTGTAGCGTAGACAAACTTGTCCTGCCAGTTGAAATCCCATTGATCGACCCAGACCAAAGACTGTTCCTGGCCGTCGGGGAGAATCGCCCGCACCTTAATTTCGGTCCCCAGGTAGTGCATGTGGGGATAGATCGCCAGCAACCTGATGTTTGTCGGCAGTGTCAGGTCTGCGACGAGGTGGTGCTCCTTGGCGCCGGCTGGAATGTCAATGTCTCCGGTAGTAACGGCGAAGGGGAGATCGACAAAGACCGGGTGCGTAATCGGCTCGCTGTCCTTGGCCAGATAGATCCCAACCATCGATTGGTCCGATTCTGGTTTGCCACTGGGGTGATAGTGCAAGTTCAGCACAATCGCCGAACCCGGATCGACCGGTAATGCCACGCCCTGGGGAAACGGCCGCGCCGCAACCCCAGGCGCCCAGAGTTCGAGCAACTGAGCACCGCGAACAAGTTCTTCGACACCGGTGGCTTGGCTTGGATATCCCGGATTCGGATCGGCTGCGTCGCGCTCCAGGCTCCGGCCTGTCGGATCGCACATCGTGATCCCGTGATGCACCACACGCGGATTGCCTGGCCGGAATTCAATCGCCTTGATGTGGACACGCTGATGGAGGTCGAGTTTTACCGCGAAATTGCGAAATTCGTCCGGCCCGTCGGCTGCCACCGCATAGGCTTCCGGAACCCGAACAATCAAATCGGGCGTGCCAAATTGCCAGCCCGACACGAACGTCGGTAACGGCGGCAAATCTTCGGGATTTCCCTCGGGTGTTCCGGCGTCGACCCACGCTTTGACCAGGGCAATTTCCTCATCAGAAAGACGGCGTTCCCCCACGAATTGCCCGTGCCCCGGTTTAGCCCGCCACGGCGGCATCGCACGCGATTCGATGACCTCGCAGATCCACTGTGCCCGTTTGGCCGCGTCGTTGAAACCAGCCAGTGTGAAGGGTGCCACTTCTCCATCTCGATGACAATTGGCACAGTTGGCGTTAAGAATTGGTGCAATGTCGCGATTGTAGGTCACCTTGGCTTCCGACGATTCCTCTCGTCGCGGTTCAAACCGGCAGCCTACTGCGTTGGTCCGATGAAACGCGACCTCCGCTCCCGCGACGAGCGAGTCTAGGATTTCAAGCAAGTCGCGCGTGGTGGGTTCGCGGCGGCGTTTGCCGGGCGCCGGGTAGGTGTCGTCAATGCGCCCCCGGTAGGTAAGGCGTGTGTGGTGGAACACGAACACCTCTGGAACATGCGACGGCTGGCAGGCGTTGGCCAACAATTCCGAGGCGTCTAACAGCAGTGGAAACCGGAGCTGATACTCTTCGGCGAATGTTCTGGCCTTGGTCCTGGTGATCGAAGGGTCGCTGACCACGCCGGCGAAGCGCACGCCGCTGGTTGAATAGCGAGCATAGAGGCGATTGAGTTCGGGGATATACTGACACGAGATCGGACATTCCGGCGACATGAACACGAGCACATCGATGGGCGCCGTTTGGCTCACACCGAGCCGATGGGGGTGTCCGTCGACCGAAGTCAATACCAGGTGCGGCAGTTTTAGATCAACTTCGGCAGCCAACGCCACGCCGCCGAGGAACAAAAAAACAATTGCCGCAACACGAAGACGGCTCAGGGCTGGTAACATTGCTTGGCGTTCCAAAATAGTGCGGACCGCGAATGAACTGACTGGTCAGGCTAGCGATGGATTTCCGTTTGTCAACGCCAGAGTTGTCGTATTGGAGGGGACGTATGCGAACGCCTCGAACGGGAGCAACAAGCCGGATCGCCAAGCATGGCTAAGGCGGCACCACGCAAATCGTCGAAGCGCGACGCAGTGCTGGATGCCGCGTGCCGGTTGTTCGCGCGACGGGGTTACGAAAATACGGAGGTCGATGCCATCGCGTCCGCGGCGGGTGTCGCCAAGGGTACCGTTTACTTCCATTTCCAGACCAAGGAGAAGTTGTTTCTCGCCGTCTCCGACCACGGATTGCGCCGGCTCACCGAGCATGTCCTGCAGAGCATTGCAGGCCTCACCGACCTGGTGGCCATCTTTCGCACCGCCGGCATCGAGGCCGCTGGCTTCTGCCAGACGCACCCCGATTTGGTCGAGATTTTCCTCCAAGAGCGAACCCAGTTTCGGGGCTCAATCCCCGACACCCACCTGCTCTATCGCCAGAAAAACCGCGTCATCTTCGAACCGATCTATCGCCAAGCCATCGAACAGGGCATCTTTCGCGACATCGACGCTTTCGAAGCGCTTAGCGCAGGCGCGAATATGCTGTTTGGGTTGGTGGTGACCAGTTGCGTGGAAGGGCGTTCCCAAGACATCCGAAGCCGCGCAGAATTTGGCGTGGATTTATTTCTGCGGGCATTGCTTGCGTCGCCTCCGGAGTGAGCGGCAAGGCTCCAGCGAGCGTTGACTGTCACGGCGCTTACGCCAGGATTCTGGTAACTCTCGAATCCCCGGATTGCCTCAATGTGATTGCTCAGCTTCCGTTGCCTCGTCGGAGGTTTGAACGACAATGCCCTCGACGCCCACCTCGATTACCGTGGTTCCGTCCTCGAGCACATCGGTTCCTTCCTCGGGCACGTCGCCCATCCGGACCACGCGTGATCCAAGCAGCGCCGTGGCTCGGGTGCCGTCGAAATAGACCGCCTGGACGCTGTCCGCCACGGGGTCCGTATAGTAAGCACAGGCCAGCGCGGGCCGGGGTTGCGTGCCCACGCCATGAAAGCCCGGGGCGCGGGTGCAAGATCTAGGGCGCCTAGGGCGCGGGTGCCAGATCTAGGGAGCCTGGGGCGCGTCAGCGGCGTTTCCCGCGGCATTTCCGGAAGCGTTTCCAGCAGAACTGCCAGCACCCTGAACGGGCGCCGGCGCCGGCAGGCCGTCTTCGTAGTAGGTTTCCTCGATCAACTGTTGGTTCTGGTCCCACTGCGACCACAGGCCGTGCTTCTCGCCGGCACGCCAGGACTCTTGCGACCACAACTGGCCGTTTTCAAACCAGAACTTGATTTGCCCTTCAGGCAGGTTGCCCACGTATTGCCCGGCGGCGCGTTTCTGGCCGTTGGCGTACCACTCGGTCCAGGGGCCTTCGCGGCGCCCTTCGCGATAGGTGACCTCGAGCTGCTTCTGGCCGTTCTCGTGCCAATATTCCTGCAGCCCGTCGGGGGTTCCGCGCACGAAGTTCATGCGTAGCGAAAGCTGTTCGGTGGGCTGGTCCACCCACTCTTGCCAGGTGCCGTCGCGCTCGCCGCGCGCGAAGGTGCCGGCGCTTTTCTTCTGACCGCTTTCAAACCACAACTGCGAGGGGCCGTCGGACTGGCCACGGCGATAGTAGACGTCGGCCAGCAGCGTGCCGGTGGCGGTCCATTCTTGATAGCGGCCCTCGCGCAGGCCATCGAGATAGTTGCCCTCGGAGAACTTCTGGCCCGACGGATAGTAGCTGACCGAAATGCCTTGGCGGCGCCCCCGGCGATAGGTTTCTTGTTGTTTGACCTGGCCGCCGGCGTACCATTCGGTAAGGGCGCCATCGAGTTGGCCGTGGTGGTAGCCGGCTTCTCGGATTTTGGAATCGGGCCCGCGCCACTCGATTTGCACGCCATGCTTTTGGCCGTGTTGGAAGTGTGTTTCCAGCACCTTTTCTCCGGCGTTCGACCAGCGCGTTTCCACGCCTTCGCGAAAGCCGCGTTCGTAGGTTCCCTGAGCCAGCACCTGGCCGCTCTCGAACCATTCGGTCCAAGGGCCATGTCGCCGGTTCGCGACGTACTCTACCTGCAGTTGGCTTTGGCCGTCGGGAAAATAGCGTGTTTCGGTGCCATGCCGCAGCCGGCGCCCGTCGGAGGTAACGCGAAACTCGCTATGGCGTTTGACCTGGCCCGAGGGGAACTTGTCTTCCACGACCTCGAGGCGGTCGGCGGCCACTTGGATCAACGAGCAGGCCGCTAGCAGCAGCAAGACCGACTTCATGAACGTCGTGGGGGTGCGAGGTAACGGGACGGATCGAAACCGAACGGGGCGCTGCCGCCCTGCGCGGTAACGCTCGGCTGCCGGCCGGCGCGGTAAACTGCGCAGGGCACCTGGGGCCGGCATCTAGGAACGCCGGGGGATGTTACTGGCCGTCGCGCAGCGATTCAAAGTACTTGCGTGCGTGCTCGCGGGCCTCGCGTGGCAAGGGCTGGTCGGTCAGCGGATCGCTTTCGGACGAGGCCGCCGCGGCGAACTCGGCGTCGATTGCATCTTGAACATGGCCCTGCACGTTGGGACCCTCGACCATGTCGACCACGACGGCGGACCCCTTGCCAATTTTCTGTTTGACCTTGGTGTCGTATTGGCCAGTGGCGGTTCGTTCCTCGGGGCGGTCGCCCCGTCCGCTGCCTTCGCCCAGACCATCGCCGCGACCTGAACGATCGCTGTCGGCGACCCCGCGACAGTTCTCGCAGCCTTCGCCCAGACAGTCGGAGCACGCCATGGCATCCTTGGCGTCGGCGATTTCATCGAGCGCGGCCTCGATGGCTTCCGCCTCGTCGGACTGCCTGGCCATTTCCGTTAGCTCTTGGCGCAGAGCTTGCATTTGGGCCGCGGCCCCGGCGGCGTCGCCCCGGTTCAAGCATTCTTGGGCCTGTCCAAGTTTCTGGGCCATTTGACTAGCCTGATCGGTGGCGGCCTGTTGCTGGTTGAGTTTGTCGAGCTCGCGCTGGAGCTGTTGCGCCTGATCCTCGCGCCCGGCGGCGCGATGTTCGGCAATTTGTTTCTGCAACGCCTCTCGCTGTTCTTGTTGCGCTGTGGCGAGTTTTTGCAGCTTGTCCTGCATTTGTTGCAATTGCTGTGCAAGTTGCTGTTTCGCGGCGTCGTCAAGTTGGCCCTGCTGCAACTTTTCCTGCAAATGCTCCAGTTCGCGCAGCGCCTGCTTGAAATCGCCCTTCTTCAGGGCGTGAGCAAATTTTTGGGCTGGTCCGCCCGGGAGATTGCGAAACTGATTGTTCAATTGCTGACGGAGCTTTTCGTTACCCCCCAAGGCCTCGCGACGGCCGGCCAGGTCCTTGGCCAGGTCGTTCATGCGGACCAGGGTCTTCTGCCGATCTAGCGACTCACTCTTCGACAATTCCTTGGCCCCCTGTTCCAATTCTTGAAACAGGTTGCGTGCGTCTTCCAATCCGGCTTGTTCGGCTTGCTTGCGCCGCTCGGCCAGTCGCTGTTCGAGTTTGGTGGTCGAGGTTCTGATCTGCTTGCGTTCGCCTTGTTGACGCGCTTGGGCCTGTTGTTGGTTGGTGGCCGGATTGAAAAACAATGCCAGCAAGAATGCGGCCACGCCGGGCAGCAGAGGGGCCCACGACCAACGCGACAAACGCAGGCCGAATTTTTCGCCAAGTTCGATTTTGTCGACACGGCGCTCCGCGTCGCGTACCAAGGCCACGCCTATTTCGCTGTCACGCTCGGCGGGCCGCAGCGCCAGGCTGCTAGACACGCGCTCGCGAAGCGCGAACCGGCGATCGATTTCTACCGCGGCATCGAGTGCCGAGGGGCGACGCCACCAGGTGGTTGCCGCCGCACCCAGCGCGCCGGCGGCCAGTGCCAGCACAACATGCCACACCGGACTCAGCCCCATGGGCCGATACTTGTCGAACAGAATGGTCAACGAGGCGCAGGCCAGGAAAGCAAACCACCACCAGGTGAGCGTTTCGAGAAAGCGCTGGAGGTCGAGACGCCACCGCGCCTTACGTACCTGACGCCAGATCTGGTTCATGGCCCGTGATCCTTTGGGAAGGAAGCGCTACGTGTTGCCACTAATAAATTTAGCCGACTGCGGCCCGGCTGGGAAAACCAATCTGCGCCTGCGGGCCAAGGCCTGTTCGCCCCGCGCGGCCGCCGCAACCGAGCAAGCAGTGTACAGGAGTATATTTGTTGGCCGGCAGGTTAGGTTCGAAAATGGCCAAACGATCGGAGTTTCTTGGCCAGCTTGGCGCGTCACTCTCGTGTTTAGCCCCCCCACGATCCGCGAACTCGCCAGAAACTGGGACAAACCAGGCTGTTCTAGGATTCGGCTGGCGGGCCGGGTGAGATAGAATTCCAGTGCTGCCAATGGTCGCCCTGGGTTGTTCACCGGTGTTGGACAGTGGCATTAGGACGTCGGCAGCTTAGTCGGGGGCCGGTCGGTGCGAGGCACGAGGGCCTCTATCCAACGGTCTGTCCAGTTTCACGTGACAGATTTGACGAATCGTATACCCCGCGGGGTTCCCATGGCCGGCAAAAAAATCAAGGCGCGCGCTGGTTACAGCGAGCTGCCATCGCCCGCCAGCCGCCCCCAGGCCGACGTGGTGATTTACGACGGCGCTTGCCGGATGTGTACGGCCCAGGTTTCACGGCTGGCACGTTGGGATACGGGCCAGCGGTTGGCCTATCTGAGCCAGCACGACCCAGAGGTAGCGCGCCGGTATCCAGATCTGACGGCCGAACGCCTAAACACCGAAATGGTCGTGGTCGATCGCCGGGGGCGCCGGCACGGCGGAGCCGATGCGGTGGGTTACCTAACACGGCGTTTGCCGTGGCTCTACTGGTTGGCTCCTGCGGTGAATTTTCCAGGTGCGATGCCCGTTTGGCGGCAGCTATACCGCGTAGTGGCATCGACACGTTACCTGTTCGGCCGGGTTCCGACGTGCACCGACGACGCTTGCCAAGTGCATTTGGCGGGCCGGACGGGTCGGGCACGCTAGCTTGGCCCGGCCGAGCCCGAGGCACCCGCGGCCCCGTGAACGGTCTTTCTGGGGCGTCCGGCGCTGGTTATCATGCTCGCCCCGGCCGAGGTTGGCCGTGGCGGCTGACCGAAACTTAGTGGGGTGATCGCGGCCATGAGCGAATTTCGAGTCGAGCACGATTCGATGGGCGAGGTGCGTGTGCCGGCCCAGGCGTATTACGGAGCCCAAACGCAAAGGGCGGTCGAGAATTTTCCGATCTCGGGCTGGACGCTGCCGCCTCCGCTGGTGCGCGCGCTGGGTTTGGTGAAATGGGCCGCCGCGGTAGCCAACCGCGACTTGGGAAAGCTGACTAAGTCTGGCAAGAATCGTCTTAGCGAAGCGCAGGTGGAGTCGATGCTAGCGGCTTCCCTCGAAGTTTACGAAGGGCGCTGGGACAACGAGTTTCCGATCGACGTGTTTCAGACAGGTTCGGGCACATCGAGCAACATGAATGCCAACGAGGTGATCTCGAATCGTGCGATCGAGTTGACCGGTGGCGACAGGATGCAGGCGGACAAGCCCATCCATCCG
>CAYSXM010000057.1:0-11521 GCA_964434905.1 uncultured Pirellulales bacterium
GGACGCCACGAAGCGGGCCAGCGGATGCTCATGGCCCGCCGCCTGGTCGAAGCAGGGGTGCGGTTTGTGTCGCTCACCTATGGCGGGTGGGATATGCACGACAACATCGTCGGCGGCATGAACGGCCAAATGCCCGCCTTTGACCAGGCCTATTCCACGCTGATTCGCGACCTGGATCGTCGGGGCCTGTTGGCCAAGACGCTGGTCATGGTTTCGAGCGAATTTGGCCGTACGCCCAAGATCAATCGCACGGGCGGACGCGACCATTGGCCCAAGGTGTTCAGCGTGGTGCTGGCCGGCGGGGGCATTCGCGGCGGGCTAATTCATGGCGCCTCGAACGCCACGGCCAGCGAACCCGACCGTGACCCGGTCGAGCCCGCCGATCTGGCGACGACGATTTACTATCAGTTGGGCATCATCGCCGACAAAGAGCTGATGGCTCCCGGGAACCGACCCATCGAGATTGTCGACGGCGGCAAGGTGCTCAAGGCGCTGTTGGCCTAACCAGACCGAGGAAATGCACCGAATCGCGGTCGGTGGGCGGTCGGATTGCCGGACGGCCGCCGGTCGGTTGGCCGCGTGAGCGCGCGCCGTGGAAGCGATCGCCTGCTGGGCAAAATGTTTTTCCGCGACTGGCGGACTTGAGGTCGAGCCTCTGGAGAGTAGCACATCATGAGGTTGGAAACTTCGTGGAACGACCCCTGGGTGTCGGGCAGGTTCTGGGCCTGCTCGTTGGTCGTGTACCTGGCAGCAGTGATGCCGGTAATTGCCGCCAGCCCCGGGCTGGGTGCGATTACGCCGACAGGCGGACAGCGTGGCACCGAGGTCGAGGTCACATTTTCCGGAAGTCAACTGGCCGACGCGCAGCAGGTTCTGTTGTATTGGCCGGGAATTGAAGTCGTGCAGTTCGAGCCGGCCAGCGATGGCGCGTGGAAAACGCGGCTGAAAATCGCACCCGATTGTCCGCTTGGGGCGCACCCCATGCGGGTTCGTACCGCGACCGGCATCTCCAACCTGCGCACCTGGAGCGTGGGCACGTTGACCGAAGCGGCCGAAGTGGAGCCCAACAACGACTTTGCCGCGCCCCAGGCCATCGGTTTGGATAGCTGCATCAGTGGCGTCGTCGAGAATGAAGACGTCGACTACTACGTAGTCGACGTGACCCAGGGGCAGCGGCTTACCGCGGAAGTGGAAGCAATTCGCCTGGGCAATTTCTTTTTCGATGCCTATGTGGCGATCATGGACCAGGGGCGGTTCGAGTTATCAAGCTCTGACGATGCCGCGCTGGTTTGGCAAGATGGCGTGGCGTCGATCGTCGCGCCAGAGACTGGCAAATATGTGGTGCAGGTGCGTGACAGTTCGTTTGGCGGCAACGGCGCCTGTACCTATCGACTGCATGTAGGGCGATTTCCCCGCCCCCGCGCTGTGGTACCGGCCGGCGGTCGGTGGGGCGAGAACCTGGATGTTATCTGGTTAGGAGACGTTGCCGGCGAGCGCCGAGAAACGGTGTCCTTGCCGAACGAATTGCGCGGCGATTTTTCCCTGGTAGCGCACGACGATCAGGGCACCTCTCCCTTCGGCAGCGTGTTTCGCCTGGGTGAACTGGCCAACGTGCTAGAGACCGAGCCCAACAACTCTGCCGCCGAAGCGACCATTGCAAGTGTGCCCGCCGCGCTGGGTGGTGTGATTGCCACGTCGGGCGATGTCGATTGGTTTCGCTTTACCGGTACCAAGGGCCAGGTGCTGGATCTGCGCGTATGGGCCAGGGGCATTCGTTCACCGCTTGACCCGGTATTGACGGTCTACCGTGCCGATCAGGCCGCGCTGGCCGGCAACGACGACAGTGGTGGGCCCGACAGCTATTTGCGTTTCACCGTACCCGACGACGGAGACTACCTGACTTCCATACAGGATCATTTGGGCCAAGGGGGCGCGGAGTATGCCTATCGGCTGGAAATCGCGCCTGTCAAGGCACAATTGACCATGGGTTTGCCCGAGCGATCGCAATTTGTCGACATGCTGGCGCCGATTCCACGCGGCAATCGGTTGGCCATTTTGGTCAGCGCAGCGCGCGCCGACTTTGGTGGCGAATTGTCGGTCGACGTGGCCGGGCTGCCCCCGGGAGTGACTTTGGAAACCGTCAACATGCCGGCCAACCAAACGACGACGCCCGTGCTGTTTACGGCCACGGCCGATGCCGCGTTGGCGGGTGCGCTGGTCGATGTGGTGGGTCGGTCCACCGATCCGAACCTGCCGGTCAAGGGGCATTTGCTGCAGACGACATCGATGGTGCGAGGCCAGAACAACATCCATGTGTGGGACGTGAATACCACGCGCATGGCGCTCGCGGTGACCGAGGTGGCCGGGGCGACCATTGAATTGGTCGAGCCCAAGGCGCCCTTGGTGCAAAATGGTGTGATGGACTTGAAAGTGGTGGCGCACCGCGCTTTGGGGTATACGGCCGCCATTCCGGTGCGGTTGCTATACAACCCGCCGGGGGTGGGTTCTTCGGCGTCGGTGGTGATTCCCGAAGGCCAGTCCGAAGCCTTGATTCCCTTGAATGCCGATGGCAGTGCCGAATTGAAAACTTGGAAGATCGCGGTGATTGGCGATGCGCCGGCGGCGGGGGGAGTGATTCCGATCTCGACGCAACTGGCCAATTTGCGCATTGCACCGCCGTTTGTGTCGCTGGCGTTTCAGGCTGCCGCAGTGGAAAAGGGCCAAGAAACCGACGTGGTTATTTCGGTGACCAAGAACCAGGATTTTGCCGGACCAGCCCGAATTGAATTGCTGGGATTACCCAACGAAGTGACCACCGTGCCGTTGGAGTTTGGGCCCGACGCAACCGAACTGGTGTTTCGCGTGAAGACCACGGCCAATTCTCCGGCCGGAAAACATCCCACGCTGCTGTGCCGGGCGGTGATTACCACCGAGGGCGAGCCGGTGACGCACATGCAGGGTTCAGGAGAACTGCGAATCGACGAGCCGCTCCCTCCCAAACCGATGGAGACGGTAGCAGCCGCGCCACCACCGCCGGTGGCCGAGGCGCCCCCGACGGAAAAGCGGTTGACCTTGCTGGAAAAGTTGCGGCTGGAACGACGGCAACGCAAGGCAGCGCGGGCTGCGGCGGAAGCGGCGGCCAACGCCACCTTGGCCCCGGCCAGCGAGACCACGGTTCCGACCAGCGGTGGAAACTAACGACACCTGAGCGAAGTTGCGTGGCAGACGCGATCGAGAGCGAATAGGAAATGCAATGAACAACGCGTGTCGCTTGGCGTGGCTGGTTGCGGTCTTGGTGTGGCAAATTCCCAGCGCCTTGCCAGCTCAAAATGCTGCCAGTGCGGTCGATGTGGCGGAACCCACGGCGGGGGTGGAAGAGACACCATCAGTCTCGACCGATGCTGGCGTTCCGCGCGACGGCACAGCGCCGGTGCCAGCCACCGCGGCCGTAGAATCGCCCCCCACGCCAGGCATTGTGCCGCCCCTGAGCACCGCGCCCGGCGTGGTCAAGGTCGAGGTGTTTCCGTCCGACGTGCAGTTGACCACGGCGCGCGATCGGCAGCGATTTGTGGTCGTCGCCACTCGCAGCGACGAGATTACAGTCGATGTCACCGCCGAAGCCAGCCTGCACTTGGCCGATGCTGGCTTGGCGCGGCTGGAAGGAGCCTGTTTATACCCGGTGGCCGACGGCCAGACGGAAATGGTTGTCGCCTGGGGTGGTTTCGAGGTGCGCATTCCCGTGGTGGTGGCGCAGGCCGCGACCGATCGACCCGTGAGCTTCAAGCTCGATGTAATGCCCACCTTCATGCGTGCTGGCTGCAACACTGGTAGCTGCCACGGCGCGGCGCGGGGCAAAGATGGTTTCCGGCTGTCGCTGTTCGGATTCGATCCCGACGGCGACCATTTCCGCATTACTCGCGAAATTGGTTTTCGTCGCCTGAACCTGGCGCGCCCCGCGACGAGCCTGCTGCTGGAAAAATCGACCGGTGCCGTGCCCCATACAGGCGGCAAACGATTCGCGGTGGACAGCGAGACCTATCGCACGATCAACGAGTGGCTCGAACACGGTGCGTCAGCCGATGTGGGCGAGGTTCCCAAGGTGGTGTCCGTCGACCTTTATCCACCCAAGGTGGTGCTCGAGGGCGAGGGGTCGCGCCAGGCCATGCTCGCTCGCGCCAAGTACTCTGACGGGACCGACCGCGACGTCACCCACCTGGCCGTATTCTTATCGAACAACGACAACTCAGCGGTGGTCGATCCTGACGGGCTGGTCACCGCGGGTGCGCGAGGCGAGGCTTTCGTCATGGCTCGCTTCGACACGCACACCGTGGGTAGCCAGGTGTTGGCATTGCCGACGGGTTTGGAGTACACCGCCCCGCAAGAGCCCCCGGTGAATTACATCGATGAACTGGTGGGAGCCAAGCTGGAAAAACTGCGCATTCTGCCGAGCGATATCTGCAGCGACGAAGAGTTTCTGCGGCGGGCCACGATCGACATTGCCGGGGTGTTGCCCACGGCGGAAGAGCACGACGAGTTCTTGACCGACATCGACCCAGGCAAGCGCGGGGCACTGGTCGATCGCTTGCTGGAACGCAAGGAGTTCTCAGAGATTTGGGCGATGAAGTGGGCCGAATTGCTGATGATTCGCTCGACGATTCGCGTTAGCACGAAAAGCGCCTTCTTGTACGCGAATTGGTTAACGCAGCAGATTTCGAACAACGTTCCGCTCGACCAAATGGTGCAAGAGCTGTTGGGGGCCACCGGGGGAACCTTCAAGAACCCCGCCACGAATTTTTACGAGATCGAGCCGGAGACATTGAAACTGGCCGAAAACGTGGCTCAGGTATTCATGGGCATTCGCACCCAGTGCGCGCAATGCCACAACCACCCGTTCGACCGCTGGACGATGGACGACTATTACAGCTTCGCGGCGTTCTTCGCCCAGGTGGGGCGCAAGACAGGCGAAGATTATCGCGAAACGATTGTGTTCAACTCTGGGTCGGGCGAGGTGGGACATCTGGTCGGCGGTCGCGCGATGGCGCCCAAGTTCCTGGGTGGTCCCACGCCCGACGTGGCAGGCCAGGACCGTCGCCAGGTGCTGGCCAAGTGGCTAGCCTCGCCCCAAAACCCCTACTTCGCCACGAGCGTGGCCAACCGAGTGTGGGCACACTTCTTTGGGGTGGGCATTGTCGAGCCCATCGACGATGTGCGCGTGAGCAATCCGCCGAGCAACCCCGAGCTGTTTCAAGCGCTGGGCGACCACTTCACCAGCTATAAATACGACTTCAAGCAGTTGGTACGCGACATTTGTAATTCGCGTGCCTATCAACGGACCACCGCACGGAATGCCAGCAATGCCTCGGACGAGTTGAATTTCGCGCATGCCAGGGTGCGCCGAGTGCGCGCCGAGAGCTTGTTGGATTGCGTGAGCCAGGTGACGGAAACCAAGGACAAGTTTCCCGGGTTGCCATTGGGGGCCAAGGCGACGCAGATCGCCGATGGTGTGTCGAGCACCTATTTCCTGACGACGTTCGGCCGTTCAACGCGAACCACGGTGTGTTCGTGCGAGGTGCGCACCGAGCCGACCTTGTCGCAGGCACTGCATCTGTTGAATGGCGAAACCACGCAGCAGAAAATTCGCGCCGGAGGGCTGATTCCGCGGCTGCTGGCCGCCGGTCGCACGCCGGATCAGATTGTTTCCGAAATCTATGTGCGCTGCCTGTGTCGTCCCGCCACCGCCGAAGAGTCCACGCGACTGATGGCCATTGTGGCATCGGCTGAAACACCCGAAGCGGGCTTGGAAGACGTGTTTTGGGCGCTACTGAATTCCCGCGAGTTTCTGTTCAACCACTAACACCCGACGGTCACCCGGCGTGGCAGCGATGGGTGCGACAAGCAACGAGATTGAACCATGTGGCGATTTGCAATCGGTGGCCCTGCGGGTCGTGTGTTGGCAGGCGTTTGTTGGGGCTGGGCCTGTTGGTGCGGAGGCCTGGTTGATACTACCTGCTGGGCAGACGAAACGCCCGTGAAGGTGAACTACGACGAGCAGGTGCGACCGATTCTGCGCGACAATTGTTTTGCCTGTCACGGCCAGGACGATGCCAAGAGCGACCTGGCGCTCGACAATTTCGCGTCGGCCATGCGTGGCGGAGCCAGCGGCGCGGTGCTGGTGCCGGGCGACCCGGATGCTTCTCGGTTGTGGCAACTGGTGAGCCACCAGGAAAGCCCCCAGATGCCGCCAGAACAGGACAAGCTGCCGGCGGAACAATTGGAAACACTGCGGTTGTGGATCGAGCAAGGGGCGCTGGAAAACGCCGGTTCGACAGCGATCATCAAGAAGAAACCGAAGCTCGAGTTTCGCGGCGGGGGCGCGGCGCGGCCCGAGGGACCGCTCCCCATGCCGGAGGGTCTGTCACGGCGAGCCTTGGTGCGCGCCGAGCGAGCCACGGTGGTCACGGCGCTGGCGGCCAATCCCTGGTCGCCGTTGGTGGCCGTGGCCAGCCAATCGCAAGTGCTCTTGTATCACGCGGAAACGGCCGAGTTGTTGGGTGTCTTGCCTTTTGCCGAGGGAACACCCCATGTCGTGAAGTTCAGCCGCGACGGCTCGCTGCTTTTGGTTGGCGGGGGACGTGGCGGACAATCGGGCCGGGTGGTGGTGTTCGATGTTCGCACCGGGAACCGAACATTCGAGATCGGCGAAGAACTCGACGCAGTCCTGGCGGCCGATATCAACGAAGACCACACCCAGATTGCCCTGGGTGGACCCGGGAAAGTCGTGCGTTGCTATTCCACCGCCGATGGTTCTCTGTTGTACGAAATTCGTAAGCACACCGATTGGATTTATGCGTTAGGTTTCAGCCCCGATGGCGTGCTCTTGGCAACCGCGGATCGCAATGGTGGGCTGTTCGTGTGGGAGGCTGAAACCGCGCGCGAGTACCTCAACCTGCGTGGTCACGAAGGCGCGGTGACCGATCTGACCTGGCGCGACGACTCGAACGTTTTGGCTTCGTCGAGTGAAGATGGCACGGTTCGCCAATGGGAAATGGAACAGGGTCAGCAGGTGAAAAGCTGGGCCGCGCACGCCGGGGGTGCCTTGGCGGTTGGATTCGCGCACGATGGCCAACTCGTGTCGGCCGGCCGCGATCGCTTGGCCAAACTGTGGAATACCGACGGCAGCCTGGTCAAGGAATTCGAGGCGTTCGGCGACCTGGCGATGGACGTCGTGATATTGCACGACGGCTTGCGGCTCGCCGCCGGCGATTGGACCGGCGAAATTCGACTGTGGAATGTCGCCGACGGGGTGCGTGTGGCCAATTTGCCGATCAACCCGCTTCCGCTCGAATCGCTGGCCGACACGGCACGGCAGCAGTTGATGGAAGTGGAAGCACTGGCCACCGCCGTGGCCGCGGAAATTCCGCCGCTCCATGACCAATTGGCCCAGGCTACCGCCGCCGTCGACGCTGCCGGAGGACAGGTAGCAACTACGGAAGGCGCTGCCGCCCAGGTGGCACATCTGCGGGAAACCGTCGCGCAGATTGCAGCCGAGCGCGTCAAGACGTTGGAAGTTGCACAAGCGGCGCTCGCGGCAGCTACCGAAGCGGTGCGACGTAGCACTGAAGAGAAGGCCGCCGCCGACCAACTGCTCGCGGCCCAGCAAGCAGCGCTCGATGCCGCTACCGCGGCGCACGTGGCGGCCCGCACGGCGCTGGAACAAGCCGCCTCGACGAGAACTGCCGCGGAAACAGCACTGGCGGCCAAAACAGCCGCTGAACAGGCTGCCCGGCAACGGGCCGACGCGCTGCGGAAAAGCTTAGAGCAGTTGGCGGCCGACCTGGCGGCACAAGCCAGCCAAGCACCGGTGCAACCTGCCGCGGCCGAGCCGGCGGTATCAACCAATGCAGCGCCGGTCGCGGCGGAACAGGTTGCCGAGCAACCAGCCACCAGCACGCCGTAACCGTTCGGCGGCGCTGGGTCAGTGCCACACGCCCCGTGCACGGCGATCGCGACCGTGATCTTCGTCCTGGGCGAATCTCGCACAGCGGCACACGGGTATTGCAGCGGAAGGCTCCTGAATAATTCGGGCTAAGTAACCAACGTGGGGCCATGCCCAGTGCGAAACCGGCCCCCACCGCTGGCCCGTCTCAGGTCGACTGGCAACCACCGGTCGCGGGAGACGATACCTGCCCGGCGGCTGCCGCCCGTGGCAAGGTTGGTCTCGAAGTCGATCTCCGGCTAAGATCAATCTTGCACGATGCGAACGAGGATCGCTGAAAAGGAGAATGGATTCATGAAATCGACGCTAGTTTCTCAGGGTAGATTGGCCAACCCTGAAGATAGCGTGCCATTGGCTCCGGCGACCGCGGGTTCCGAGCGTTGGTTCACGCCCGGCGGAATTCCCGTGACGTTTCGGGCGGAGCCATTTCTTGAAGGCCGGCAAACGACCGACCCGCGCGACCTTTGGCTTCATCAGGAGCATGCGCGGCTGGGTTTATTGCGTGGTTTCGATGAGTTGCTTTGCCTCGAGGGTTTGACGGGCGTCGAACATTTGCCGCACCAGATCGAAACCGTGCGTAAGGTACTGCGGCACTTTCGCGGCCGCGTGCTGCTGGCCGACGAGGTGGGGTTGGGGAAGACCATCGAGGCCTGTTTGTTACTGCGCGAGTATCTGCTGCGCGGCATGGCGCGGCGCGTGCTGATTCTGGTGCCCGCCCCGCTGGTGTCGCAGTGGCAAGAGGAATTGAGTGGCAAGTTCGCGTTGGAATTCACGATTCCACCCAAGGCAATTTCGGCCGACGATGCCGAATTTTGGGCGCGGCACGACCGGGTTTTGGCGTCGTTGCCGTTTGTGAAGGCGAAAAAACGATCGGCCATCGTGGCGGCTCAACCCTGGGACCTGGTGATCGTGGATGAAGCGCATCACTGTAAGAATCGGGCAACGCTGAATTGGCAACTCGTCAACTCGTTGCAGCGGCGGTTCATGTTCTTGCTCTCGGCGACGCCGGTCGAGAACAATCTGCTAGAGCTGTATAACCTGCTAACGCTGTTGTCTCCGGGCCATTTGCGAACCGAGGCGGATTTCAAGAAGCAGTATGTGAAGCGTGGCAATCCCCGCGATGCGGTCAATCGCCAACGGCTGCGATTGCTGTTGGGCGAAGTGATGGTTCGCAATACTCGGAGCCTGGTGCAGTTGAATCTGCCGGCGCGTTACGCGCAGACAGTGTTGGCGAAGCCCGAGGGAGCCGAGGCCGAGTTGAACCGCCAATTGACAGCATTCTTACGACGCCGTGGCAGCGGTTTGGTGGATGCCAGCGACCCGGACGACGAATCGACCGAGGAAGCTCCAGAGGAGATCGATCTGGAGAGCGCCGCGGCAGGCAGCACGGGCGGCGCGCCGACTGTATCGCGCTTGCAGTTGAGCCACCTGCTGACGGCGCAGGGCAGCCACCCCGTGGCGGTGGCGGCGTCGCTCGAGCGCATCGCGGCGACCGACCCCGAGGCGGCTTCTCTGGCCCGTTTGGCTGCGTCGGTGGGCCGGTCCGCCAAGGATGCGCGGTTGCTGGAATTGGTGCAACAGACGTCGGGACACAAACTGTTGATCTTCGTCAATTTTCGTCGCACCCTGGCCCACGTGGCAGGGTTGTTGCGGTCGAAAGGGGTGCCGTTCTCGGTTTTCTCTGGCGAGCAACTGGCGGCGGAAAAGGACCAGGCCGTGGCGGACTTTCGCGAACGCGTGCCGGTCATGCTGTGCAGCGAGTCCGGAGGCGAGGGGCGCAATTTGCAGTTCGCCGACACGCTCATCAACTATGACCTGCCGTGGAACCCCATGAAGATCGAACAACGGATCGGACGGGTGCATCGTTTCGGCCAAACCCGCGAGGTGTTCATTTTCAATCTGTGTACCGCAGGCTCGCTCGAAGAGCGGATTCTAACCGTGTTGAACGAGAAGATTCGGATGTTCGAGTTGGTGGTAGGCGAGGTCGGATCGATCCTCGGGAACTTGGAACACGGCGATCAATTCGAGTCGCTGGTGCTCAACCTGTGGCTGAAGTCTCGCGACGAAGCCGAGTTGGAACAGTCGTTTGTGAAAATGGGCGATACGCTGCTCGAAGCGCAGGAAGACTATGTGCAAGCCAAGGAATTGGACGAAGCGTTGTTTGGCGAGGATTTTCAATGACCGCGCTGACCATCTCACTCGACCGACGATTGCAGGCCTTTGGCATCGAAATGTTCGAGCGTAGCGGTGGGGTAGCCGATTGGTCCACGCCAGACGCCTGTGGTTCGGTCGTCGTGCCAGCCGAACTTGCGGCAGCAGTTCCATTGCCAGGCGAAGAGTTCTCGCTGAGCACCGTACCTGCGCCGGGAACGCTGCACGTGAGCGTCGCCAGCGATTTTCTCGACATAGCGGCGCGAACACTCGACTTCGCCGTGCCCCGGCACGGTTCGTTTTGCATCCGGCAGCGCTACCTCACTACCCGCGACCTGACCGACAAGATCGCCCACACGTTTGCCTGGCAAAACGCCCGCGCCAAATGTCGCGACGCACAGCCGGCGCAGGTCACCTATCACCTTTGGACGCTGCACGGCTCTCTCCGCGCGGAGGATGTGTGGGAAGAAGTCCTTCAATTTGCGGTCAACGAGGAAAGCGGAGCGCCCTTGGATTTGCCGGAGGTGTTCCACGAGCCCGACCTGGCAGGCGAGGAAGTCGCCAGCGCGGCGGACAGTCCGTCGACCTATGTCGCGGCGATCGCAGAAGGCAAACGGCGACTGATTGCGGACTCGACTCACTTCGTTCGCCGAGTCGAGCAGCGACTGGAGCGCGACCGCCGACGATTGCAAGAGTATTACCACGCGTTGGCGCGCGAGGCGACCAGCCCGAGGCGACGCGCGGTCGCGGTCCCCTCGCCCGAGGAGACCGAGGCGAAACAACGAGCAGTCGATCTAGAACTGCGGCGCAAACTGGCGGAGTTGAACGAGAATCACGCCTTGCAGGCTGAGATTCGGCCTGTGGCATTGGCGCGGGTGCGACTGCCCGCGCTCGTCGTGCCAGTGACCATTCAGCGGAAACAATCGACCCGCGAGTACAAATTGTATTGGAACTCGCTGCTCAAGGTGTTCGAGCCGCTGGCTTGCAGTCGTTGCGGTGGCGCGACGTTTCAGGCGACGTTTGTCAACGAAACCGTCGCGGTGCTTTGCGCTCGGTGTGCCGACGAGGCCTAGCCGGAGGGCCAGCGCGATCCTGCGCACCCACGCCGTAGCCTGGGCATGCGAGAACTGAAACGTTGGGGTCTGGAACCTTTTTCGGTCAACACGCACTGAATTCAACCAACTTCCGTCGGCCGAAAACAGGTTCCTGACCCCCTCGCAATTCTCTTTGCAGTTCCCCTGGGTGGGGGCGCAACAAGCGAGGTGGGCCGCAAAGTGCATTGCAGGGCGATCCCTAGAGCGCGCCCCGCGGCCTGCACGTCGCGTGGACGCACGGCTATTCGCGTGGACGCACGGCTATTCGCGTGGACGCACG
>CAYSXM010000058.1:0-11496 GCA_964434905.1 uncultured Pirellulales bacterium
ATGAGTGCCCGCTACGGACGCATTGTCAACATGGCCAGCGTGTCGGGCTTGCGTGGCAACGCCGGACAGGCCAACTATTCTGCCTCGAAGGCGGGCTTGATCGGCCTGACGCGCAGCGTGGCCAAGGAGCTAGCCGCCCGGAACATCACGGTCAATGCGGTGGCGCCGGGTTTTATCGAGACCGACATGACCCGCGCACTGGGCCCCGCGGCGCAGGAAGAAATCAAGAAGCACGTGCCGCTCAAACGGCTGGGCTCTCCGGCCGAAGTGGCTGACGCGGTACTGTTCCTGGCCAGCCGCGCGGCCAGCTACATCACCGGACAGGTGCTCACGGTCGACGGCGGGCTAACGGCGTAGGCCGGTGTAGTGCGGTGCTGCCGCACTGTGGACATCCGAACTTCCTGAGCTATCACAGAATTACCATGGACACCAAACAAATGGACCGAGATGTCGAGGCCGCGAGATCAAGGTGGATAGACGCGAGCGAGCTTGCTTCGCAGCTTTCACGCGAGATGTTCCAGCCGGGAAGCGGGTACGGATGTCCCGGCGCCGAATCTCAGGATGTGCATCGTTTGCAGTCGTCTCGCAATGAAGCCGAGCGACTGTTCCGCGAATACCACGAATTTGACAAACGATACATGGAGTCCAAGATGCTCGAACTGCAGCGTTCCCAACGGCTGGCAACCTGGGCATCGTTTGCCGTCGCGGCGGTAGTCGGTTTTTCGTCGGTCGTCGCCAACTTGGTTACGCTCTTGAAATGAGCACTGCGACTTTTCGAATCCATGCGGTTACAATTGTCACCGGTGAAAGAACACTCAAAACGGAGCTTTCTACGCTTCGGAAAAGCAAAATCTCCCCTTTTCGGCTCTCCGGCCGAAGTGGCCGACGCGGTGCTGTTTCTGGCCAGCCGTGCGGCCAGCTACATCACGGGGCAGGTGCTCACGGTCGACGGCGGGCTAACGGCGTAGCAGACCCGTCGAATTCTAAAACGCGCTGCTAGCTCGCCAAGAACGCCGCGATGCGGTCGAAGCCGCCGCGCAGTGTTTCCAGGTCGGTGGCGAACGAGACGCGCATGTACCCCTCGGCGCCAAAGGCCGAGCCCATCACCGTGGCCACCTGCTGTTGGGCCAACAGCTCCTGGCACCATTCGGCCGAGTTGGTCACCTGCTTGCCACGATAGGCACGCCCCAGGTGCCGGCGGATGTTGATGAATGCATAAAACGCGCCGCTCATTGCCGTACACGAGACGTCGGGCAATTCACGCAAACGGGCTTGCACAAACTCGCGGCGCGCGGCGAACGCCTTGAGCATGTCGGCCACGCATTGTTGCGGCCCACTGAGCGCGGCCAGCGCCGCAAACTGGCTGATACTCGCTGGGTTCGAGGTTTCTTGGCTCTGCAGATCGGCCATGGCCGTGGCCAGGGGGGCCGGCGACAGCGTCCAGCCAATGCGCCAGCCGGTCATGGCATAGCTCTTGCTTACGCCGTTGACCACCACGGTGCGATCCATCAAGCCCGGCCGTAGCGTAGGGAAGCTGGCAAACGAACGATCACCGTAAATCAGTTTCTCATAGATCTCATCGGCCACCACCACCAGGTCGCGCTCGATGGCAATTTCGGCCAGCGCTGCCATTTGCTCGGGCGAATACAACGAGCCCGTCGGGTTCGACGGCGAACACAGCAACAACACGCGGCTGCGCGGCGATAGTGCCGCGCGCAATTGCGCCGGTGAGAGCAAGAAATCGTCGGCCTCGTGGGTGGGCACAATCACCGGCACGCCGCCGGTCAGCTTGACCAGTTCGGCATAGCTCACCCAATACGGCGCCGGAATAATCACTTCGTCGCCCGGGTCGCACAACACCGTGAACACATTGTGCAGCGAGTGCTTGGCACCGTTGGAAACCACCACCTGGTTGGGTTGGTATTCCAAACCGTGAGACTGTGCATAAGCTCGGCAAATCGCAGCTTTGAGTTCCGCAATGCCGCTGGCCACCGTGTAGTGGGTGTGCCCGGCACGCATGGCCGCCGTGGCCGCCTGGCAAATATGCTCGGGCGTGGTGAAGTCGGGCTCGCCGACACTAAAGTCGAATACCTTCTGGCCGGCTGCCTTGAGCTGTTTGGCCTGGGCGGCCATGGCCAGCGTGGCCGAAGGTTCCAACGCGGCAACAATACGGGAGATCTTAGGAGGCATTGGCAACTCGGGGGGTTGGCGGGTGTACGAGTTGGGTGGCGACGCTTGTCACAAGCCGTGGCCGTCCCGGATCGGCTCGTGACAGTTGCGTGGCGCGCGGCGGCACGATTCGTGACCGCGGCGTCATTCTCGGCGGCGTGGTTTTCGGCCCCAGTTTGAACTTCGCGACCGTTCGGCAGTGGGCCCCACTGCAGGCTGGGGCAAGCCCCGCGCCCCGGTTCGGACAACCATCGTAGCAATTGGGTTCAAGCGGAACAGGCCCCCGGCCTACCTATAGAGAAACCACGCTAAGTCCCTCAAACAAATAGAGTTGTGGCACACTATCCAGCGTGGCGCAGGAGCGATCAGCGGAGCCACAACCACGCGAAATACTCGGCACACGGTGCGAATCCGCTCTAGGGCACCCTGGGAGGCAGCCCTATAATCCGCCCCGCCTTTTTTTACGCCTTATCACCTTATCTCATCAGTGGTTCGCGAGATGTTCGGACAAGGACGTCCGGAGCTCGCGCGGGCAGGTCTCCGCGCCCTTACCCTGTTTGTCCGCCTAGGCGGATGCGCTGGGTTGCTGTGCTATTGCGCGCCGGGGGCCTCCGCACAGGAGCTAACACTGCGGCTGCGTGCCACCTGGGGCGGTGGTCCGGCCGTCGCCTGGCAGGGCCGATTGTCGATCGAGCGCGGCGTCTGCCACGAGCCGCGGCTGCTGGGCACGGCCGTCGACGCGCACCAGGCTATCTGGCACGACCAGGGCACCGTGATCATCGACTCGCCCTCGCCGCGAACCCAAGACGGCTTCGAGTTGGAAGTAAGCGGTCCGCCCGACGCCAAGCTGACGTTCGAATTGGGGCCGCCCATGGACGTGGGGCCCGGCGGCAAGCTGGTGACCACGCTGGGCGACTTGGCTACCGCGCCGGCGCGCCGTCCTGTCGATGCCCTAGGCAACGTTCTCGAAGTTTCGCGAGCGCCTGGCGACACGCTGAGATTAGTGCTCGATCGCGAGCATCTGGTATACGACACCGGCGACACGCTACGGGTCGACGTGGTGCCGGTGCTATCGGGGTTGGAACCGGGCGCGCGTGTGCGCTTGCACGTCGAGTTGCTGCGACAGAACAACACGCGACCAGTGGCCACGGCCGACTTCGACCGCACGCTGGGCGAGCCAGGGCAACCGGCTGAACC
The DNA here is from genome assembly GCA_964434905.1 of uncultured Pirellulales bacterium. Taxonomy (GTDB): domain Bacteria; phylum Planctomycetota; class Planctomycetia; order Pirellulales; family CAYNRE01; genus CAYSXM01. The sequence continues at coordinate 3,367 of CAYSXM010000058.1, forward strand.
GGTGCCGGTGGAAATGGACCTGCCGCACGAGGAAGGGGTGTATGAACTGGCGATTTCCGCGCAGGGACGACGACTGGGCCTTCGACACCAGTTGGCCGAGCGCCGGTTGCAGCTCGTCGTGCTGGCGCCCACGGCGCTGGCACGGCCCAGCCAAGACACCACCTTCACCCGACAGCTTGAAGTCGATCCGGCACACCCCAACCTGTTGCAGCGGGTCGCCCACTTGGCAGTGCTGCCGGGTCGCCGTCGTGGCCCCCTTGGCGTGGGCGACACGCGCGCCTGGTCGCACGCCTTGGGGCAACTGACCCAACTGACAGCGCCCGAGGGCGACGACACGCGGTGGGAAGCGTATCCCCTGCCGATTGCCGAGCCGGGTCTGCCGCACGTGCTCGAGATCGACCTGCCGAGCGATGTCCCGCAAACGCTAGGCGTTTGCGTGGTCGAACCCGGGGTCGACGGTAAGCTCGCACCGCAACAACTCGAGGCAGGCGTTCACACTCCGGATGAGGCCGCGGGGAGCAAGCCGCGGTGGCAGGTTTATCGACTAGTGTTCTGGCCGCGAACGAAGTCGCCGCTGGTACTGTTGACCAACCATCGTCCGGGCCGGCCCGCTGCTTATGGCCGGCTGCGAGTGCTGAGCGGCCCAACCCGCTTACCGCGTCTGCTTCCCGCCACGGCGGCTGCGCCGAGCCGTTCGGCGTGGGTCGTTCTGACACGTCCGCTGGTGGCGGAAAACCTGGGGGCCAATCTGTCCCTCGACAAACCAAGCGGGCGCGCGCTCGACGATTGGCGCACGGCTTATCAGGTGGGCACCCGGCTGGTCGACTACTTGCACTATGCCGGCTACAGCGGACTGTCGTTGCCTGCGGCAAGCCAGGGCGGCGCGATCTATCCGAGCCAGGTCTGGCAGCCAACCACCAGGCTAGATCAGGGCGCATGGTTCTCAACGGCGCAAGACCCCCAAATCAAAGACGTGCTGGAGTTGTTGTTTCGCCTGTGCGACCGCGAAGGGCTCGAGCTGGCGCCGGCCGTGGTGTTCGATGCCCCGCTGCCCGAACTCGAAGCCCTGCGTCGGACCGGTTCGGCAGCCTGTGACGGATTGGAATGGATCGGGCCCAACGGTCAGACATGGTCCGAGGAACAGCGATCAGCCGCAGCGGCGCCGGGCTACAACGTGTTGCACCCGGCGGTGCAATCCGCGATGCTTCGCGCCGTGGCGGAACTAGCCCAACGGTACGGCCAGCACCCGTCGTTTGCCGGGGTCACCATGCAATTGGCGGCCCACGGCTATGCGCAGCTTCCTGGCTTAGCCTGGGGCTTCGACGATGCCACGGTGGCGCGGTATGAACAAGCGCAAGGCCAGAGCGTGGCTGCCGGCGCGGGCCCCGAACGGTTTCGACAGCGGGCACGCATGCTGCTCGGGGAACAGCGCGCGCGGTGGGAAGATTGGCGCGCCGACGAGTGGCTGAAATTCGTGCGCCGATTGCAGGCCGAGGTCGAGCGCTACGCCCCGGGGCGTCCGCTGGTGTTGTCGCTGGCCGAGAGCTTCGATCTCCCCTCGATCGAACGCGAATTGGTCCCCTCGCTGCCACGCAAAAGCGCCACCGAAGGGGCGCTGCGCCGACTGGGAATCGACCTCGAGCGCCTGGCACGCGAACCGGGCCTGATCGTGTTTCGCACCCAGCGATTGGCGCCACCGCAACCGTGGCCCGCCGCCGCGAGCGACGCGCTGGTGAATCACAGCCCCGTTTGGGATCGGCTGACTGCTGAAAGTGCCACGCCCGCGGCCCTGAACGTACAGACGGCGCCACCGCGCGCGTTGCCTAGCTTCGACCAGCGCAGTCCCTTTCCAGCGCAGGGGACCACGTGGCTGGTCGAGCCGTCGCCGCTGGGCGACTGGACCCGGGCCCGATTTGTCCATGCCTTGGCCACGAGCGATGCCCGGTTGATTGGCGATGGCGGTCCGATGCTCGCCCTAACACAGCCAGGCGCGCTGGCAGATTGGATGGCCGTGTATCGCAGGCTACCCAACGCGCGGTTTCAATCCGTGGCAGGCACCAGCCAACCCCTGGTGTTGCGCACCTGCGTGCAAGGAAACCGGCTGTTTGTCTACTGGCTCAACGATTCGCCACAGCCGGGCACACTGGAACTGTCCATCGACGCGCCGCCAGGATGCACCCGCGAGGCACTATCTGCTCAGCGCGAACTGCCCGAGCTAGATGCAGGACAGGTCAGCACTTGGCGCCTGGCAGTACGGCCGTTCGACTTGTCGGGCGTGGTTTTCAGCGATGCCCGGGTGCGCGTCAGCGCTGCCGAGGTCGTGATGGAGGGGAACCTCCCCTCCCGCCTCGATGCGCGCATCAAGGATCTCAGCCTGCGCGCCGGTCAATTGGTACAGGCCAGCGCGCTCGAGTCGCTGGCCAACCCAGGTTTCGAAGTCGCTGCCGATGGCCAGGAACCCCCCCCGGGTTGGTCGCTGCTAGGATCGGGTGGTGTGCAACTGCGGGTTGTCGAAGGCCAAGCTCACCAGGGGAAACGGGCCGTGCAGCTAACCAGCACCGGCGCACCGGCCGTGCTGGCCAGCGAGCCGTTTGCCCCCCCCACCACCGGACGATTGTCAGTGCTCGTGCGGCTGCGCGTGCCCGAGGGAGGCGAGTGCCCTGCGGTGCGTTTGGCGATTCAAGGTACCCTCGATGGCCGAGCCGACTACTATCGGTTCGCATCTCTGGGGTCCGGTGCGCGCCAAGGGCTGAGTTCCGATTGGGAACAGTATCGCTTCCACGTCGACGATTTGCCCTGGTCGGGCCTGGACCAATTGCAGGTACGTTGCGAGTTGTTAGGGGCCGGCGATTTGTGGGTCGACGATGTCAACCTGTCGGCCCTGTACTTCAGCGAAGCCGAGCTTCGCGCGCTGCAACTCGACATCTTCTCTGCCTACGACCAACTGCAAAAAGGAAATCTGTCGGACTGCCAGGCAACGCTGGAGGGCTACTGGCCGCGATTCTTGCTGGAACACGTGGCTCCCAGCAATGACCGTGTGGCACGGGCCCCCGGCGCCCCCGTGGCAGCACCCATCTCCGAAGCTCCGGCGCCCCCCGCACGCAGCGGATTCTTGGAAAGCATGCGTCGGCTGGTGCCCCGCTGGTACTATTGATGCCTGGCCCGGTCCCGCGGCCCGCGGCCCAGAAACCACGATCGATCGGAGCTGCCGACGATCGGCGCCGCCAGCGGTACGGGATCCATTTGCCAACAAGCCTGGTGTGAGGAACGCGTTTCCCAGCGACCTGCCCCCAGGGGCGGCGCCACAAGGGCCGCGCAAGCATGCGACGAACACTACGAACCTTTGTGGCAATCGAAGTACCCGGCGCCGTCAAGGCACGCGCTCGGCGCTTGATCGATCTGCTGCGCGCCGCCGAAGCGCCGGTCAAATGGGTCGAGGACGTGCAGCTTCATCTGACGCTGAAGTTTCTGGGCGAACTCACCTTGCCAGACATTGCCCAGGTACAGCGCGCGCTGGAACAGTCGGTACTCGCCATGCGACCGTTTGCCGTCGAGTTTCGCGGTGCCGGCGCATTCCCCACGGCCGACCGCCCTCGCACCGTGTGGCTGGGGGTGTCCGAGGGCGAGGCCGAACTAGTGGCCCTGCACGGACAACTGGAAAACCGCCTGGCCACGCTCGGCTTTCGCACCGAGGGGCGCCGATTTCGTCCTCATCTGACCATCGGACGCGTACGCGGCGGCGATCTCGGCGTGCCCGAATTGGGTTCTTTGATCCGGCAACGGGCCGACTATGACGGGGGCCAGTGTGAGGTCGCGGAGGTAGTGATCTTCTCGAGCGTGCTCGAGCGCAGCGGACCGACGTACGAGGTGCTGGGAAGCGCCGAGCTGATGGGTGAATAACGCGGCTGCCAACCACCGACGGAGGAGAACCATGCGCCGTGTTCGCCAGCGCGCCGAGTTTCGGTAAGCTCGTTCCTGACTAAGAGATCAGGTCGACTTGTTGTCCGGCGCGATCGCCTGCCACGGCATCGGTTGGCATGCCCACCGCACAATCGAGCACCGGCAGCCAGGTGCCGACAATGCCTCCGCCGGCCAGACGTTCCACGCGCAAGGTTTCAGCCACGGGGCGTTCGGCCACATTGCCTTCGCGACAGAACTCCAAACGATTGTCGCGCCGCGACGGGTGGGGCAACACCGCGGCCCCCCCGGTCGACCAGGTACCGCAGGCCGTGCGCGCCCCCAGACGATACGTAATCGCCAGCCGCGCCGTGGGTGTGCGACGCAACTTCGACCACCACAAGGCTAACAGGGGCCCGGTGGCCAACGAGCGAATGGGGCTGACTGCCATGGTCACCTGGTGTTTGGCAAACCGTCCGTTGAATTTTTCAGCGGGCTGATAGGTCGAGGACGCTGCCAAGTGCCGTGCATTCGCCGCGCCAGACACCAGAATTCCGGAACCCAGCGGAGCCCTGAAAATGGCCCTTCCTTGGCCAATGTGCCGCGGAAACGCCCGGTCCGAGCTCCCCACAGTGGTCACCCGAGCGGCCCGCCAGAGGTTGCCCTTCGACAGCAGCGCGCCGGCGCGCCGTGGTGTTTGGTAAACACCCGGCAGGGGGCAGCACCGGCGCGGCGTTGGACGGCCTGACTAGGACGACCAAGCCCTGCGCCATGTCAGGCTCTATAATGTTCGACGGCCGATGTTCCGCGGCGCGCGCCGCAGGCCGCGATCCGTGTTCTCCAGCCCTCCCAGGATTCTCCCCATGGCGCGTTCCCGACGGAGTTTCATGCGCAGATCACTGACCGGCGCCGCAGCGCTGTGGGGCGGCTGGTCCGGGTACCCGGCGCGCGGGTTGGCAGCGCCGGCAGGAACCAACTGGCCCGACAACCCCTACCTGCAAGGCAATTTTGCGCCAGTGCAAGAAGAGATCTTCGTCGAGCGACTGCCGGTGGTGGGGCGCGTGCCGGACGAGCTGCGCGGAATGTTTGTGCGTAACGGGCCAAACCCGCACTTTCCACCAACGGGAAACTATCACTGGTTCGATGGCGATGGCATGTTGCACGGCGTGCACTTGACCGACGGTCAGGCCAGCTATCGAAATCGCTGGGTGCGCACCGCCGGTTGGCAGCGCGAACTGGCCGCCGGCAAGTCGCTGTGGGGCGGACTGGCCGATCCGCCCGAACTGGCCAAGATCATGGCGGGCGATCTGCCCTTCAAGAACGCCGCCAACACGGCGTTGGTCTGGCACGACGGTCGTTTGCTGGCGCTGTGGGAAGCGGGTCCGCCGCATGCCGTACACCTGCCCGATTTGGAAACGGTGGGACCCGCGACTTATGCCGGCCAGCTCAAGCACCCTTTCACCGCGCATCCCAAGGTCGATCCGGCGACGGGCGAGATGTTGTTCTTTGGCTACTCGCCACTGAGCCCGCTGGTGCATTTCAGCGTGGCCAGCGCCGCGGGCCAGTTGCAGCGGACCACGGCGGTGCGCGTGCCCCGACCGGTGATGATGCACGATTTCGCGATCACGCGCCGGTTCGCCATCTTTCTCGACCTGCCGGCCACGTTCAACCTGGCGCGCGTGGGGCGTGGCGAGCCGATGTTGAAATTCGAGCCCGATCTCGGCGCCCGGTTTGGGCTGTTGCCGCGCGACGGCTCGACCACGGAAGTGAAGTGGTTTTCCGGCGCGCCGTGCTTCATGTTCCACACGCTCAACGCCTGGGAAGAAGGGGAAGAAGTCGTGCTGTTGGGCTGCCGTATGGAGAAATATCCCGACGTGTTGGGAACTGGCGCCAGCAACGGCCGCACGGTCGAAGACCTGTCGCCGGCCGAGGCGTCGCGGCTGTATCGCTGGCGGTTCAACGTGGCGACCGGCGCGGTGCGCGAGGAGCCGCTCGACGACCGGGGGTGCGAGTTCCCGCGCATCAACGACCAGTTGCTCGGCGCGGCAGCGCGCTGGGGCTATGCCATGCCGCTCGATACGGGGGGCCTGGTGCGATACGACCTGCAAACCGGCACGCGCGCCGAACACCGCTATGGCCCGGGGCGCCACGGCGGTGAAGGGGTGTTCGTGCCGCGCCCCAGCAGCCAGGCCGCGAACTCTCAGTCCGCAGTGAAACCAGCCGCGGATCAACCGACCGAAAGCAGGCAGGCCGAAGATCATGGCTGGCTGTTGAACTATGTCTTCGACGAAGCCCAGGGGAAGAGCGAGTTGGTGATTGTCGACGCGCGCGACTTTACCGGCCCGCCGGTGGCGCGGGTGCTGTTGCCGTGCCGAGTGCCCTATGGCTTTCACGGGGCCTGGGTCAGTGAAGAGCAATTGGCCCGGCAGCAACCGCTAGCGTAAAAAACAGCTCGCGCAGCCGTGCGGTTGACGGTGGGTAGGACGGTTGGCGACTGCCGCACCGTCCGTGCGATCGCTAGCACCGACTTACCGAGTATAGGCCAACTTTTTCCGGCTCCGCAGTTTGCAATTCTCCTGCGAAATGCAGTTGTCTTGACATCTGAAGACTTGGCTGGAATAAACGCCGGAAGCCTTGGTGAATTCACGAGGTTCTTAATCTGACGTGAATCTGCGACAACAGGAGTCAATTCCATGGCTGCCGGTGACAACCGTGATGAACTCGAACCGGGACAGGAGCGTGTCGAAAACGACCGATGGAGCCACGTTCCAAGGTATGCAATCGGAATCTTGATGGTTGGGTCTTTCGCGGCGTTAATGGTTCTAATTCCATATTTCATCTTCGAAATGATGGAAAAACTGAAACTACCAGACAAAGCCGAAATTCTCGACAAGGTTGCGTTGGTTGGCTCGTTACAGGTTGGGCTCGGAATGTACCTGGGGTTCGTTGTCACGTTTCTCGGGACGGCGATGTCATGGCTCGGAGTGCGCGAAACATTCTCGCTCGCGGCACGGGCGCGCTCCTTACACGGAACCGAGGGAAGGCTGGCCTACCAAAGTGCGGGACCGGGATTGTTGTTTGCAGCGCTCGGTGTTTTATTGATTTGGGCGTCGCTCTATAAGCGGATTGAAATGCGCGAAGGCGGCGGTGTGTTCGGACGGGAAGACGCGCGAAAACAAAATACACTACCGCAGAACCCCCCGCCGTCTACGGAGAACTCGCGTGACGTTCCACCCGGCGAGGAAGTCAGTCTGCCAGGTCAATGTCCGTAGGTGAGAATGGTATTCACTTAACGCGTTCGGAGTCGTACGCTGTTACACAAAGGAGCGCAGAATGGGCAGTTTCAAAATCGGATTCGGAAGCGTCATGTATTTGGCGTTTATTTGTTCTGCTGCCGTCGCGCAAGAGTTTTATTCAAATGGAGTCGCGCTGAATCGATGGGACCGGTACCCAAACCGTGAATTCATTGATAACAATGGGACAAGGCACGTTGGATATTTTCAGACTTCACATTTCATTAAAGGGGCGCCTTCGGATCCCTTTTGGGTGCAACGAATCGCAGTGAAGACATTTGATGTACCTAATTTCACCTGGTACTTTGATCAGACAACTCGGGTTTGGGTCGGACGCTGGGACGACAACGCTGGAATGTACGCGAAACTCGACAAGCGCTTCCGCCGACACCGTGTTTCTGACATCCCAGTCGGTGCGTTACCAGACGCGAATATTATTCCCAGATTGGCTGAGTTAGTGCCCGGATTCAATGGCCCGATTTCGCCGGATTCGGCCCTCATGAGCGACCCGCCTGACACGAGCGATTCCCGTGATGTGTCTGACGATTCGAAGAACATTGACGAAACTGTCGGCCCACCGCCGGTCAGAAAGAGGTGTTGTTCATGTTGTTGTCGGTGTCCGTATCGGAGTCGACGAATTGTCTGGCGCTGTCGTTGATAGAGCTTCGTTCAACGGCTCAGTCGGGTGAGTTGCCGGCAATTGTCGCCGATTACTTGAGAGCAATTCCATGTGACCAGTCACGGATCGAGTTCCGGCCCGAGGCGGCCTGCCCGCGTTGCGGCGCAGCTGTGGTTGTGCCCCAGCCGGCGGCCGACGCGGCCGCCTGGGAAACTGTGCCCGGCGACTGCCGCACCGTCCGTGCGATCGCTAGCACCGACAGAGTCGCGGACCAGCCAGCTTCCGCACCGTGAAGCTGCGCGGGGCCGCGTTGGCCGCGTG
>CAYSXM010000059.1:0-11459 GCA_964434905.1 uncultured Pirellulales bacterium
CAAATTCTCGAGGACGGTCAAGTCGCGGTACAAGCTGAATCGCTGCGACATATAGCCGATTCGACGTTTGACCTCGTCGGGCTCGGCCAGCACGTCGATACCATCGAGCCAGGCCTGACCGGCCGACGGAACCAGCAGTCCGCACAGCATGCGAATGATGGTGCTCTTGCCCGAGCCGTTGGGCCCTAAGAGTCCGAAAATCGAGCCGGCCGCGACCTCGAAACTGGCATTGTCGACGGCGACGAATTCGCCAAATCGCTTGGTCAGGCCGGACGAGCGGATCATCGGCTCCACGACGAACCCTTGTTGCTGGAATGCGATCGCAGGTGCCTCTGGCCGAGCTATGGGCCCGGCGCGGTGGTTGTCTTGGGCAGCACCAGCACCACGGCGGCCATGCCAGGCCGCAATTCGTCGCGTGGGTCGCGCACTCGGATTTTGGCGGCAAACATCTGGTCTTCGCGCTGCTGGAAAGTTTGGACATTGCGCGGAGTGTACTCCGCGGTGCGATTGATCCGCAGCACCTCGCCCTCGTATTCCGTGCCCGGCCGAGCATCGACTTCGACGGTCACCTGCTGGCCCACTTGCAACCATGTGAGCTGAGTCGAGGGGATAAATGCCCGAACCCACAGCTCGTCCTGCCTTACCAAGACGGCCAGCGAGGCGCCGCCTGCCACCAAGTCTCCCGGTTGCAGGTCGAAAACGTCGACCACCGCATCGACCGGAGCGATCACCTGGCCTTCGCGAAGCTGGTCTTCAAGCTGTACGACCATGGCGCGTGCCTCGGCGAGGCCCTGTTCGGCCATGGCGAGGTCTTCGCTGCGGGTTCCTTCCTCTAGCAGGGCCAGTTGCTCTTCCGCTATGCGGGTTTCGTGCTTCGCCACTTCGACGGCGGTAGCCAAGCTTTCGAGTCGCTCTTTGGTCATGACCTCGTTACCAGCCTCGCGACCACGCGCCCATTGGCCTTCGGCGTTGCTCCATCTGGCTTTGGCGGCCGCACTCTGTTCGCGGGCGATTTCGATTTCCTGTTTGCGGGGCCCTGCGGTTAGTTTTTCCAATTGCGTTGCCAGCGACTGGGCGCGATGGCTGGCCGCATCGAGCTGCGCCTCGAGGTGCACGGTTTCGAAGCGGACTAACGTGGCACCCGCCTTGACCGCGTCTCCCTCCTCGACGAGCACTTCCTTGACTCGCCCGCCCACGCGCGAACCCACCTCGATGCGCTCTGTTTCCAGGTAGCCGCCGAGACGAAGCCCTTGGGGCGCGCCACAGCCACCGGCGACGGCTAGCCAGCAGACGAAGCACCAGGTGCGTCCGGCGCGCGCGCCGGCGCGCCGTAACCGGCATGGCGGTAGCCAGACCCTGGCTGAACTCGATCGGGCGACACTCGTGTGGTGGAACATGGCGGTTTGCTGTGGTTCGTCCTCGAGCCAACGTTGCCTGGGGTACTCCCCGCCGCGGCTCGAGTAGCTTGCCGCTGGTTCACTAACGCCCGGGCCTGAGTGTGCACGGTGAGGGCGATGCAGGCTGCACCTGTCCCGAAACCTTGGTCTTGCCGAAAGAAACCCTGCTGCGTCGTCTCGGCGTGTCGGCTACTATATCTTGGACCACGGTGCGAACACAAATCCGAAGCCCCCGACACGGCGATCGCCAACTTCGATCAGCTTCTACTATGCCGCACCACACATCGTCGATTGTCGGGGTTGAACTGCGGGCCTTGCGTGTGTACAGCGACACGCGCGGCTGGCTGGCAGAGTTGTTTCGAGAAGACGAACTTGCTCCCGCGCTGCGTCCGGCCATGGCGTATATCAGCGAGACGTTGCCGGGCGTGGCTCGCGGGCCCCATGAACACCGCGACCAGACCGACTATTTTGCGTTTGTGGGCCCCGGCGATTTCCGGTTGTATCTGTGGGATGCGCGACCCGATAGCCCCACGTTTGGGCGAGCTGAGAAGCATCTGGTGGGCCACTCGCATCGTCACGTAGTCATCATTCCGCCCGGCGTGGTCCACGCTTATCAAAACATTAGCGATGTACCTGGTTGGGTGTTCAATTGTCCTAACCGGCTGTACGCTGGGCCGGGCCGACGAGAAACGGTCGACGAGATTCGCCACGAGAACCAGTCCGATTCGGCCTATCGCTTGGACTGAGTTGGTCCACTGTGGCGCTTGCCGGGCTGATTTTGGAACGTTTTGGCCGCAGGAGCCTGCGGGGCAGTCGGTCTGGCCGACAACTGCCACACCTGGTGTTCCAAGTGGCACAATCGCTACCGTTGGCTGACCCTGGGGTGGAAGTCTCGCGCCGGGTTGTGCCGATTGCAGGTCGGTGGCGCCGAGTCGCAGCCCATGAGCTATGCCTTGTAGAGCCGCATACCTGCGCTCGCTGCGCCCCCCGGACCCTTGCCGCCTGCGCCGCCATGAGCGTTGCCCGACCCATCACGACCAATTCATCAGATTCCGCGGCGACGGCGCGCGCCCGGGGCACCGATGGGCGCGCGGCGCAACTGCGGTTGCTTCGTGAGACGTTCAGTGCCGAATTTGTGCTAGTGGATGGTGAAACGGGCGACCCGGTAACGCCGATCGGGCCCCAACCCAGCGCCGATTGGGCCTTGCGGAGCGAGTTGTGCAAGCAAGCGGGGATGTCGCAGCAACCGACGTTCATCGCGGACGACGACCCGCTGGTTACACTGGCAATTCCCTTGGCTGCAACTGGGCAATCGACGGTGGTGGCCGTGGCCACCTTTGCCACGCGCGCGATCGACAGCGAGGCCGATCTGCGAAGTGCCGCTTCTGTGCTGGGCCTCGACCCGGCCGTGGCGCGGATCTGGCTTTCGGCCCAATCGGCATGTCCGACCTTCGCGCTCGAGCGTTTGGCGCTGGCCGCGCAGGCACGGTATCGTAGCGAAGCGACCTGCCGGGAACTGGCTAGCGAAAACAGCCAAGTTGTCGAGCGCATCTCGGCAACCTACGAGGAGATCAGCCTGCTGTACCGGCTGACTCAAAACCTGAAACTTTCGAGTAGCGACGAGCAATTGGCGCGGCGAGCGTTGGTGTGGCTGAGCGAGGTGCTCCCGGCCAGGGGGTTGGCGATTCAATTGCTGCCAGTCCCCACGGCCAACGAGGCCGACCCTACGCTGCGTGACTCCGTGGCCTGGCTCACCCATGGCCAATGCCCGCTCGATAGTCTGGCGTTCGACGAATTGATTTCGCGACTGTCGCCGCGGCTCGATGGGCGTCCGTTAGTGGCCAACGCTGGATTGACTGGGCGCGACCAGTGGCCGGCACCTACGGTCGAGCAATTGATCTTGGTTCCCCTGACCGAAGGGGAGCACCTGTTTGGTTGGTTGGCTGCGTTCAACCACCAACACCGTGGCGAGTTTGGTACCGAGGGCGCGCAACTGTTGGCCTCGGTCGCCACGATTCTGGGAATCCACAGCGGCAACCGAGAACTGTATCGAAAGCAGGCTCAATTACTCTCCGGAGTCATCCGGGCGCTGACCTCGGCCATCGACGCCAAGGACCCTTACACTTGCGGCCATAGCGATCGTGTGGCACGCGTGGCGGTTCGATTGGGACAGGAACTGGGGCTCGATTCCGATACCCTGCGAACGATCTACCTGTCGGGCTTGTTGCACGACATCGGCAAGATCGGCGTTGACGATCAGGTGCTGCGCAAACCCGACATGCTCACGCCAGCCGAGTTCGAGCACATCAAGACCCATGTCGAAATCGGCTACAACATTCTGGTCGACCTGAAACAATTGGCCCATGTGCTGCCTGGCGTGCGCCACCACCACGAAGCGTGGGATGGCACGGGCTACCCCTCGGGTCTCTTGCAAGACGCAATTCCGCACATGGCGCGGATTATTGCCGTGGCCGATAGCTACGACGCGATGGGCAGTGACCGCCCTTATCGCAAGGGAATGGACCAGGACAAGCTCGATCAGATTCTGAAGTCGGGGGCGGGGCGACAGTGGGACCCTCGCGTGGTGGAAGCGTTTTTCGCGGCGCGCGAGGAAATTCGCGAGATCGCCGGCCACCAACCCGACGGCATCGACCCCGACGTGCCGACCTGGGTGCGGCCCCATTTCGACGAGACGTCGTAGCGTCGACGAAAAGTTCCCACTGTCTGCCGGCCCGCCGCAGGCCCCGCCCGCGGGGCGCTAGGAAAACGCTGCGCGCAAATCGGCCAGATGCCGGGGACAAGCCTGCCGTGGATCTTCTCGCTCTTCGTATTCGAGCACGACATAGCCGCGGTAGCCTGTGTCGCGCAGTAACCGAGCGACGCGCGCCAGGTCGCACGGTTGGCGCGTTCCCCCGGCGGGCTGCACCGACACCTTGACCTGCACGTTCAGCGTATAGGGGGCCAGCTTCGAAAGGTCCGCATACACGTCGGCGCTGTGGAAATTGCCCGTGTCCATGTTGACACCAAACCAGGGGCTCTTCACATCGTTGACCAACCTCAGCAACCCCTCGACCTGCGTGGTCAGGCCGCCGTGGTTTTCGAGTGCCAAATACACTCCCTGCTGCCCGGCGTAGGCACAACATTCCTCGAGCGCTTCGACGGCCAGCCGGTGTGCGTCGTCGGGCGATTGCCCCGACTTGGTATCACCGGAAAACACCCGAATTACCGGCGCTCCGAGAATGGCCGCGCGGTCAATCCAGGTCTTTACGTTGGCGATCTCTTCATCGCGCTTGGGACCTGCGGGGTGGCAGAAATCGTTCCCCACCGCGGTGCCCGAGACATCGAGCCCTTGTCGAAAACATTCCGCGGCCAGATTGCGCAAAAAGTCGTCGGTAAGGTTCTTGGGAAAGTAGTAGGAAGTCAACTCGGTCCCCTCGAGACCCATCTCGGCGCAGTCGTGTACAAAGTCGCTAAGCGTCAAGCGGGGCGACTCTCCCTTGAGAAAGTCGCGATAGCTATAGGCCGCGAGGCTGAACTTGAACTTGGCCCCCGGCACCCGGGTGACCGGTTCAATAGCACGCGAGACACCGCGGCTCAGCGCCCAGCACCCAGCCGCCGTGCCCGCGATCGTCGATTCCAGCCACCTGCGTCGCGTGGAACGTGGAGAATTCTGCATGGCACCTTGCTCCTGGAATGGGCGTGGTCGGTCTGTGAACGCGTCGTGGCGCCGCGGTCTGCAATTTGTTGCCATGGACCTGCGTAGCCCGCGTGGCATGCGCGCAGGGATATGCCCGGCAGGTCATGCGACAGGGTCATTCTCGGGTCTGGGCTAGGCCAAGACAAGTTGCCCACGCCGACGCTCGGCATTCCATTGCCGCGAGGCCTGCCTGGTCAATTCCCGCATCTGGCCGCGGCGGTGGACTGGTCGCGCAACACAAGGTGGCTGCCGGAAGTGGAAGTGAGGGCACCTTGCTGCGAAAGAGCGCTACCCCAACGGAGCGCTCTTGGCCCCCTTGGGGGGCGCTGCCGTTGCCCTGGAAGTCGTGCCAACGGCCGCCAGGGAACCTTGCCCTCGGAGAATGTCGGGTGAAATAAAGGCCAGATTGGCCGCGATCATGGCCAGGCAGAACGGCACGTCGCCCAGCACCAATGCCAGCGACAGCCAGGCCGCGGCCGAAAGTGCCAGCAACAGCGGCCGTGCCAGCCGGATCCAGATGAGCACACCGAACGTCAGTTCGTGCAGCAACACGAGTTGGGTCCAGAGGTCGCGAATTTTCCAATGCGCCGCCAAGGTTTGCGAAAGATCGACCAACCGCGATTCGGGGCGTGCCGCGAGCCACCAAACGGCCTCTCCATTTAGCCAGGCATCGCCCCACAGTTTTGCCAGGCCCATCATCACATAGATCAGGGCGACATGCACTTGAAGTAGCCGTGTGGCCACATTGGCCGCGGTGCTGGCCAGGGGTGGTTCGTCGCCATCGACAGAGCCACGGCGCACGCGCCACCAGCGATCGATGCTCAGTGCCGCTCCGGTCGGAGCCAGGCACAAATAGGCCAGGAGCATGGTCAGTACGCGGTCGAAAGGCCCCATCAGCATGGGCACACGATGCACATAGGACAACACCACGATCAGCGATAGTACCGACGTCACTCGCGACCACAAACCCAGCGTGAACAGCAGCAGCACGGCCACACCCAGGGTGTGCGCCAACCACAACAGCCCCACCGTGTCGGTCCAATAGAAATAAGAGAACCGCCACCACGGTATCGCCGTCGAGCCGGTTACCCACTCGGCCACTGTCGTCGGCGGAATGAGCGATTGCGGACCCAACAGCCGGTCGAGGTCAGGGGTGAACGTTAGCACCTCGTACAGCGCCAGCATGCCAACCGCGATCCGCAAGACGGCTAGAACCGTCGGATCGATAGGCGTGAACCAGAACCGGGTCCAACCAGCCGCAATGCCGGTCGTCAATTGGCGAGGGTAATCGGCGATAGCACGTACCAAGTTCACGGCTAGAAGTTATCCCCGGGGTTGAAGTCGCCAGGGCGTTGGACTTCCGGGAATTGGCCCGCGGGGCCGAATTCACCCGGTCGGAGGCCCCCAGGTCCTTGGCCACCAGCGCCTGGGCCGGGAGCGGCCACGGGCGCCGTGTCGCGCTGGCTTTCAATTTTGTACACCTGGTAATCGTCGCCGTCGCGCCACACGCGTGCCGCATAACGTTCCATGAACAACCGCGGCGCGTTGGGATTCGACTGAGCCGAGTCGGTGGCCAGTGCGTCTTCGGAGCGCAGCACTAAATGGGCTCGACTGCGCAATGTCAACTCTTGCGCATCGTGTTCTCGCAACAGCCTGGCGCCCACCGACTTGGGCAGCAAACCACCGGTGGCGTCGTCTTCGGCGCGATCGGCGATGAAAAACCCCAGACCGCTCAAGCGCCGGCGCCGAATGCCAGGTCGCAGGTTCGCCGCTGGCAACTCGACGATCACCGGTTCGGTTTGACCCGCCGCTGGGGGCAACTCGGCCACCAATTGGTGATCGACATCCTCCAACTCGCCGTAGGTGAGATGGAAGTTGTATGCCAGATCCATGTTCAGCACTTCGAGATGCCGACGGACGAAGAACAGTTTGCTTCCACAAAATGCGCGCAACCGGGAGACCGGTTGAAAGTTGGCTGCCACGGTCACGGCCATGGCGAAGAAATGCAAGAACAGCAGCAAGCTGACCAAGGTGCGCCAGACCAGGTTGGGTTCTTCCGGCGGGGCGGCTATTTCCTGGCGAGACCCCACGGCGAAACTCCATTCCCCATACTGTTTGGAGACCGGTAATTGTTCCGGCAAAGGGCTTTCTTCTAATCCAGGGTCGCGGTTTGGGCAAGGTCAGGTACCGCGACCGGCCAGGGTGGGGGGAATGGCTTACCCCGGTCGACGCTGCTGCCGCGAGATGTACGGCGTCGCCAGCACCCGGCCGTGGTCACTGCCGCCCGAGCGCGGGGCACGTTGCAGGCAAGTTGCGCCCCCCGTGGCGTAGCGGCAAGGGGTTGTCGACTTTCAGCGAGCGCTCTTACCCTGAATTATTCCTGAGCCTTCTGCTGCGGAGCCGAACGTGTCGCGTCTGCCGCGTCAAATCGCAATCGCCCCTGACTCACGTATTCACCAATACGCTCCGCGGGGCGATCACGGTTTTCCTTGCAGCCAAAACACGTTCGATTCCTCGCGACGAAGTTCCTGAATCATCCGGGGTTAGCGCTCGCCGGCCACGATACTCGTCGACTCTTCCTGCACGATGGGGGCTGCGGCGCGAGCGCTGCGCACCTCGACTCGCAAGCGTGCATCTCCCACCAGGTTGGCGCGGACAACGACGCGAAAGCGCAGCGTTTCGCCCGCGCGGACCTCGGCCACGGGTTCGAATCGCACGGACTGGCCATCGATGTTGAACCGCACGAGTCCGCCGGCCACCCCGGTGCCAATCGGCAAGGGGGTCATTTGCTGGCTCGCGGTGGCTACGACCGACACCATGTTGTCCGAGGTGGCGCCCACGTTGCGAACCAGAATTTCGTAGGTCAGTTCCTTGCCGACGGCCACGAAGTCGCGCAGATCGGAAACCTGTACATCCAGCGCGGCGGGAGCGGAAACGATTTCCAAACACGCCTCGCTATCGGAACGGCCACCCCCTTCCGCGGTGACGGTCACCCGATTGCACGCGCGAGAAGCTGGCTGGATGCACTGGCACTCGACCTGCAAGCGAATGGTTTGGCCGGGCTCTAGGACCGGCACTTGCCAGATGAGATTAGCGCCGACCACGGTGCGCCCCGTGCTAGCGGCGGTCGGATTCAACGAGGGATCGTAGTTGTCCGCCACCTTGATGCCAGTGGCCGGCACACTGCCGGTGTTGGTCACGTCGATATTGAACAAGGCCTTCTCACCCACCGCCACGCGCGTGGGACCGGACTTGCGCACGCTAAGTTGTGCAGGCTGGCCGCGCTGCGCTTCGTACACCATCAGGCAGGCCTCGGCCGAACCGCGTAACCCGCCCCCGGAACGCACCTCGACCCGGTTGCATTGTCGGCCAGGGCGCGCCGCGCGGAACGTGACGGGTACTCGGCGCGTTTCGCCGGCTGCCAGGTCGGCCAGATCGCGTTCGATGCGCCCGGCGGAGATTTCGTGAACCAAGCCGGCGTCGAAGGCATCGACCAACAACAAATTGGTAGCCGGCGCGTTCGATCGATTGGTCAGGGTGACCTCGAACGTGACCGGTTCGCCCACCAGCGCCTGCTGGGGCCCGACCACGGCCACTTCCAGCGCGCCCGATACGACGGTCGTGGCTAGGCAGTTTTGCGCCGTGCGTCCTTCGGCGGTGCGTACCGCGGCGCAATTGTTGAACACGCCTTCGCGATCGACGCGTAGACTCAGATCGAGCACTTGGACCTGGCCTGGCCCCAAGTTGCCGATGCGCCATTCGAGTGCGCCGGCCACAGGTTGCGCGGGGGGCGTGGTGCCCACCAACGTAAGCCCCGGGGGCACGGTGAACGACACCACGCAATCGCGCGCTTCGATCTGAGCCGGGTTGTTCACCTCGAGCCGATAGTTGACCGTGCTGCCTACGCCGGCCTCGGCGGGACCTTGCACGCGAATGGATAGATCCTCGCCGGTCCAGGTCTTGGTGGTACCCCCGGCGGCAATCAGCAACCGATCGCCCACGCCGTTGATGCCTGCCGGTCGGAAGACTTGCACTGCGATCGTGTTCGTGCCCGGGCTGGGTTGCAACTGAAAGATATCGACGCTGGCCTGTCCAATTTCGTTGGTCGGCACCTCGACCACCTGCGAGCCGTCGGGGGTTGTCGCGCCGCCCACCGCGAGCGCCGCGGAAGGGCCACCGGTAATTTCGTACCGCACGCGCCAACCGATCACGGGACTCGAGTTGGTCTGTCGCACGACCGATGTCGTCAAGGTGTGCCGGGAGCCTACGGGATTGATGGCCGGGGGCGGCAGGGTCCACCGAGCGTCGACCCAGTCGATGGTCGCCGTGCGCTGGCGGCTATCCCAACCATAGACCTCGGGTGCGAAGGCGGTTACGTAGCTGGTTCCTTCGATGGGCGAACTGACGCTGGTCCAGGCCTGGCCGCGCAGCACCGAGACATCGTCGCTTGGTTCCGGCGTGCCGCGTGTCAGCGTGATGTACTTGCCCGAGGTACGACTTACTAGGTAGGTGTTGTCGACCTTTCGCGCCGCCGCGTCGCCGTGTAGCCAGCCGGTCAACTGATTCAAGTGCGTGCGCTGGCCTGTGGTTACGAACGTGCCGACTCCGCCGGGGGGCAACATCCATTCGACCTGCTGGTCGGACAGCAGCTTGCCGTCGAGGCCACATACGCCGGCCAGCACCACCACCTCGGCCCCCACGGGAGCCACGATCTTCTGCGGGCAGAGCGTAACGTAGGCGTCGTAACGGGGGCACAGCAGCCCCGGCTCGGCCTTGAATTTCTCGGGCGCGCGGTTGGTGATTAATCCCTGGCCGCTGGGGTCGATGGCCCAGCCGTGGAATGTACGACACCCCCCGAGCGCGGTGACGCACAGCGCCAACACAGCAGCAACCACACGGCGTCGAGCAAGAGGGCGGTCCATGCGCAGGGCAGCGGTTCGGTTCCTGCCGGGGCACAACCGACCCTAGGGCCACCACAGCCCGAGCCGATGCCGCCGGCGCGCAAGTTGCCGCAACCGGCAACTCTTTCCTAGCAGAACCCTACCACGCAGTCGGCGCCCGTGATGCTTTTTTTAAACAGGGCGCGGGGAGATTTCGCCACGTGACGTCATGGTCGCTACAACCCGCTCGATCGCGCGCATTGAGCGACCCTACTTGTTTGTGGCCGGCGCGGCAGCGGCGGGCGCAGCAGGCGCGGCGGTACCAGCGCGGGTTACATCGTCTTGCATTTTCTTTGCCAGGGCGCGGTACGCGAAGGGCCCTTTGGAAGCCAGGGCGTTGTCGAGAAATTGTTTGATCTTGTCGCGTTGCCCCAGGTCTTTGCACAGGCAGGCCATGTAATAAGCCATGTCGGCGGTGAACTGGCCAGTCGCCGAGGCCGCTTGCATCAGCTTCGCCGCTTCGTTCAGCCGGCCAAAGCGATAATAGATCCAACCCAAGGTCCAGGCCGCCTCGAACGACTGCGGGTTGTTCTTGACGTTGATCTCCGCCAATTCAAGTGCACGTCGACGCTTGGCGTCGTCCTTATTTTCGACCAAAACCAGGGCCAGTTGATCGGTGGCGGTGAAATTGGCCGGATCCTGCAGTTTGGCGTCGTCGAGAAATTTTTCAGCCTCTTCCAGATTGGATTGGAATCGGGCGACAACGCCCCGCATGATCTTGGCCTCGATCGAACTGGCGTCGATTTCGGTGGCCGCGTCGGCGTGTTTCTTGGCCATTTCGAGCTGGTCGGTTTCCCAGGCCCAGCGCGAAACACCGAGCCGTGTTTGCAGATTGTCGGCGTTCTTGCTGATCGCAAATTCGGCCCACTTCTTGGCGTCATCGCGCTTGCCAGCCTGCTCGCACAACCGGCACATGGTTACTTGATAAGGGGGCAATTTGTCGGTTTTCTTGGTGGCTAGCTCTAGTTCCTTGACAGCCTCTTGTGGCGCGTCGGGCTTGAGTTGGAACAACACGACCCCTAGCCGATGGTGAGCCAGCGCGTTTTCAGGGTCGACCTTCAACCACGCTTCCAGGTGCTCGCGCGCGGCGGCCCAATTGCTCCGACTTTCCGAAACCGAGGTCATGCCAGCATGAAATCGCGATTCCAGGTTAACTTTCCGCTTGGCATCACCCTTGAAGGCAGCGGCCAAATCGCCTGCCTTGCCATATAGCAACGTCGCCTCGGTGGTTCGCCGCCCGGCAAAGGCCAGGTCTCCCAGCATGATATAAGCCTCGGGGTCTTCAGGCAGTTCGCCTACCACCTCTTCCAGCAAGGCTTGGCCCACCGGCACCTGGCCAGCCGCGAAAAACAATCGCGCCAACAGCACCCGGGCCGGTGGCAGATCGGGATATTTCTCTACCGCGGCTTTCAGGGCATCGAGCGA
>CAYSXM010000060.1:0-11445 GCA_964434905.1 uncultured Pirellulales bacterium
AATCTGCCGGCCAGCGACAAGCTCCTCGTGTTTGCGCGAGTAGGGCACGGTCAGCGACACGCGAATGGTATCGCCGATGCCGCGGCTGATCAGTTGCTCGAAGGCCACCCGAGTCTTGATGACACCGTCGGGCGGAAGCCCTGCTTCCGTCACGCCCAAGTGCAACGGCACGTCGGGGCGCTCGGCGGCAAACCGGCGATTGACCTCGATCACCTTAGCCGGATCGGAATCCTTGAGCGACACCACATACCGAGTGAAGCCCAGCCGGTCGAGCAGCGCGCAATGTTCGCCCGCGCTGGCCAGCATCGGACCAATCGAATCGTGGGAGTCGAATTTTTCAGCCTGAGCCGGGTCGACCGAGCCGCAATTCACCCCCACGCGCAGCGCGCAATCGTGCCGCGCCGCCACCTCGGCCAGGAACCGGACCTTGTCTTGCCAAGGCTTGGTGCGCTCATGATGGTACAGGTGCCCGGGGTTGTAACGCACCTTGTCGACATGCGGCGCCACCTGTTCGGCTAGTCGATAGTTTTCTTGCAAGTCGACACTCAGATTCGCACGCGTGCCGGCCCGAATGGCAGCCAAGGCCTCGGCATCTTTCTGGCTGTCGACCGCAATCCGCACGATGTCGGCACCCGACGCCTCCAGGTCGTTCACCAGCGCCACCGTGGCGGGCACATCCTGGGTGCGCGTGGCGGTCATGCTTTGCACGGCGATAGGGTGGAGCGCGCCAACCTCGATCGTGCCAATGCGCACGCTGCGCGTGGGATTGCGTACGATTTCAAACACGAGCGCAGGGCCCTTCCCAATTGCTGTATGCTGCCCGGCCCACCCACGTCGGCGGCCGCCAACAGATATCTAGCTTCATCATAGAAGCGACCTCCGCGCGCGCACAGGGCTGGCGCGGAATCGCGCTTCCGCGGCGGCAAAAATCGGCCCGACTGGGCCGCCGTGCGGCCGGGCTCCGGTGGGCCAAAAGCAGCTATTCCAGCAGGGGGCGCACCCGCTCGGACCACAAGGCGTAGCCTGCCTCGCTCAGGTGCAGGCCATCGTCTAGGTACAATTCGCGGCGCGGTTGCCCGTCGGCGCCCAGGAGCGGGGTGGCCAGATCGAGAAAAATCAATCGCGAGTCGCGGGCGACTTCGTCGGCAATGAAACGGTTGGTCTGGTCCTGTTGTTTGCGCAGCTTGGCCCGCGCCGGGCTGGGTTTGATCGACAAATAGACGATGCGCGTTTCAGGAAGCTGGGTGTGTACCACGCCGACAAATTGGCAAAAGTCGGCGTGGATCGACTCCGGAGTTTTTCCCGCGGCCAGGTCGTTATCCCCGGCGTAGAGCAGCACCAGGCGCGGCCGGTACTTGACCACGATGCGTGGGGCAAAGGTAACCGAGTCGGCGAGGTGCGAACCGCCGAAGCCGCGATTTAACAAGTGCTGACCGGGAAACGAGCGCTCGAGATTCCATAGCCGAATGCTCGAGCTGCCGACAAACACGATTCCGCCCGGCGGTGGTGGTTGCTCGGCATCTGCCTGCTCGAACCGGGCAATGGCGCCCTCCCAAACGTTGTTCCGCGGTGGCTGTGCGCAGGCGGGCCGCACGAGGGCCACAAGTAACACGACACCGGCGAGTGCAAGTTTGTCGCAGCGGAGCATGGTTGTTTCCTAATGGAGCGGCCAGAACGATTCCACTCGAAGGCTCGCGCCGTCTTTTGTGTGCCGCGTTTTGTGTGCCGTCTTTTGTGTGCCGTCTTTTGTGTGCCACTGGCGTTTCGCCAGTGCGACGAGCTGGTTCCCATTTTCGTGTCGCTGGTAGGTCAGGTCCCCCGCGCCTGGCAAAGCTTTCATTGGGCGCCGGCATCGCAGATCACGTTCGGCCGGACCGCATGTTTTCGCAGTGCGATTTCACCCCGCCAGCACCTTGCTCAATGCCTCGACAAAGAAAAAATCGCCCCACAGCACCGATTCATCCACCCCCAGACCCTGCTGCGTGTGATACACGCCGTGACGCAGCACGCCTTCCCAGCCTGGCACTTCGCTGGCCAGATAGTCGGGCTCTGCCAGCACGTCGAGCATCGCCAACGCCGTCGCGCGATACGACAGCGCGCGCCCCGCGTCGCGAGTCGCGGCGGCCAGGTCCCACAGCCCACTAGCGGCGATCGCGGCGGCGGAACTATCGCGCTGGGGGCCCCAGGGCAGCGCTCGTGCGGGATCGGCTTGAAAATCCCAGTACGGCACGCCATCGGCCGGCAGATGCAATTGCCAATAGCGCGCGTGGCTTTCGGCCGTGGCCAAGAAATCGGGATTACCCGTCTGCGCGTGGACCGTGGTGAACCCGTATAGCGACCAAGCCAATCCGCGGGCCCAACAACTATCGGCCCGCAGGCCTTGCTGTGTCGACTGCCGTAGGAATGCTCCGTTCTGGGGGTCGAACAAGCCTTCGTGCGCGGTCGAGCCATCGGGGCGAACCAGGCAGCGGCGCGTGGTGTGGCAATGCGCGGTGGCGATTTGCAATAGCCGTTCGTCGCCGTCAACCTGCGCCGCGTAAAACACCACCGGCACGTTCATCATGATGTCAATGAACAACGACTCGGCCGCTAGGAACGACCGCAGGTAGCCACCGGCCGCCTGGAAGCGTTCGGCCAGCGTGCGGCCTGCCTGCACTAGCACACGCTGGTGCGCGGCGTCGCCCGTCAGCTCGAACCACGGGCGATAGCTGTTTAGAAAGATGAACCCCAGGTCGTGTACCTGGCGATCGAACTTCCGCGGTTCCAATAGTCGCGAAAAATGTTCGGCGCGCTGCCGCCAAGCGGGCTCGCCGGTGCGGCGAAAGAACGTCCACATCAGCCCTGCCCAAAACCCGCCGGTCCAATCGGTCCAGCGCGGTTGGTCGAGCTTCCACGAGCCGCGGGTGGTGAAGATGGGAAAGAAATCGCCATAGCGCTCGACCGCCACGGCCGTTTGGGCGGCGGCAAAGTCGAGCGCGCGCTCGTAGCGAGTTCGGCGCGCGCGGTCGAGCGGGGCGTGACCAGCCATTGTGCATTCCGCCGCGACAGCCAGGGTCGTGCCAGGCACGGGCCGCTGTGGCCAGGGCCAGTCGGCAACCGATCAGCCCAGTTCCGCCCGCACCGCTTCCAGCAGCTTTTTGGTGGCCGCAATGCCCTCGGGTTCGGGCAGCCGCGAGCCTTCGTATTCAATGCCGACGAAGCCGTGGTAGCCGGCGTCGAGCACGATTTTCATCATCTTGCGGAAGTCGGTCTTGGTTTCGTCGCCTGCTTCGTTGAAGTCGTGGCTCTTGGCGCTGACCGCCTTGGCGAACGGCATCAGCTCCGACACGCCTTGGTAGCGATCGTATTCTTCCTGGGGACCAACTCGGAAGTTGCCGAAGTCGGGCAAGGTTCCGCAGTTCGGCCGGTCGACCTTCTGCATGACGGCCGACAGCCAGCGGCCATTGGAGGACAGCCCGCCGTGATTTTCCACCAGCACGTTTAAGCCATGCCCCGCGGCGAATTCGCTTACGCGGCGCAGGCCATCGGCGGCCAGGGGAATGGTTTCGTCGAAGCCGCCGTGCGACTGCGCGTTCACGCGAATCGAGTGGCAGCCCAGCGTCTTGGCCGCTTCGACCCAACGGTAATGGTTCTCGACTGCCTTGGTGCGCCCCTTGTCGGTAGGATCGCCCAAGGCCCCTTCGCCATCGATCATGATCAACAATTGCTTCACGCCCAAGTCGCCGGCCCGGGTGTTCATCTCTTTCAGATACGCCTGGTCTTGGGCCTTGTCCTTGAAAAACTGATTGACATATTCCACCGCCAAAATGCCAAACTGTTCCTTGGCGGTCTTAGCGAAATCGAGGTGGTCGAGCTTCTTCGCGAACAGCGTGCGGTGCAGCGACCATTGAGCCAACGAGATTTCGAACAAAGGAGGTTTCTCCGCAGCGGGCAACAGGTGAGCTTCCAGCCTGGCGACCGACGAACCTGCCGCGAGCACGGCCCCAGCACGAGTGGCCGTGTGCAAAAACGCTCTGCGATCGATGGCATGACGCATGGAAGCTGTTTCCTCTAGGCGAAGCCAATTCGTGTAGTTCCAGATGCGCTGGCGCGCCCGCTTGGCCGGTACATCTGGCGGCAGTATAAAAGCAGTTGCAGTGCCGAGCAACGCCCAACCCAGTTCCGTGCGCGGAGCGATGCCCCGCACTTAGCGAGGTTGGAATATGCCACGATGGCATTTTTCAACGGACGGTTGGATCGACTTCCGGGAGCCATGCCATGCCGCCTGTGATCGACTGGTATTATCACCGCCCTGGCTGAATGACCTGCAAACGGTCGCAGGGGTACCTTGCGCAAGTGAACGCCAAGATTGTCGAACAGGTCAACGCCGCCAAGGACAAGTTGGGGCCCGAGGCGGCCTTGCATGCTGTACGGGCCGCCAAGGATCTGTACGTGGCCAAGGGGCAGCGCGTGGTACACCTCGACCTGGCCAAACAGACGCCGACCGACGAGGAACTTTTGGCGCTAGTCATCGGCCCCTCGGGCAACCTGCGGGCCCCCACGCTGCGACGTGGAAAGAAGCTGTACGTAGGTTTCCACCCGACCGAATTTCCCAAGCTGCTGTCCCCATGACCGTTTCCGTGGAAGCCGTTTTTTCGCTGGTCGAACGCGAGCTGTGGATTGTCTCTGCCGCAGCCGGCACACGGCGTGGCGGGCTGGCCGCTACCTGGGTCAGTCCCGCTTCGATCGATCCGGCCGTACCGTTGGTGCTGGTGGCGCTGGCCGCCAATCATTTTACGACAAGCCTTGTCGAACAGTCGGGCGTGTTCGCCGCGCATTTGTTGGCGGAAGAACAGCACGCGCTGGCGTGGAATTTCGCGCACGGCTCGGGGCGCGACCGAGACAAGTGGGCAGGCCTGGTGCCGCGGCGCGCAGTGACTGGCGCGCCGTTGCTGCCCGACTGCCTGGCCTGGCTCGACTGCCGCGTGCTCGATCGCTACCCTGCGGGCGACCGTTGTTACTTTTGGGCCGAGGTGTGCGCCGGCGAGCAGGTGCGCGAAGGCCGGCCACTTGGCGCCAGCGCTTTTTTCGCGGCGGCCAGTGCCGAGCAGCGGGTCACGCTACGCGCCAGCCTGGCAGCCGATCTTCAGGTTCAAACCCCGCTGCGAGATGTCTGGCTGGCGCGCTGCAGAACGGTGCCATAGCGGCCCGTTCTAGAATTCGACGGACTGCAAGTTTGTCCGAGGCCCCTAGTGGACTTACCAAGGGACCCGCGACCGCCTGGCAGTTCTCCTTGCCCTTCCCCCTGCCACGGCTGGTGGAAGGTTTGACCCCCCTTGGTCTGGGAGGCTAAGATAGCAGGGCCGGCATTTCGTAGGCACTGCTTGTCGAGCAGCGCTGCGAGTTATCCCTAGTCCAGGGCGTTCGCCCAGCAGCCGCCGGCCACGAAGTGTTACCAGACTTGTTGGTCGCCTCGTCTTCGGCCGCGCCGTTTGCCGAAGCAAACCGCGGCTTGGCGCCCCGCTGTGGTTGAATCGGGATGATTCCTGAATCCGAGCCAGAGCGCGCTGCTAGCGAGCCCCCCGGCGGCAGTGCGACCGACGCCGTGCGAGATGCCCTGCCCGATGCGGCCCTGACCGACGGTTCGAGCGCGGCCCGACGCCGTGCGCTGGCGCGCCCCGACCAGGCCACGCACATATCGGCGCGCTCGCCCGTGCCGGGTCCTGCGGGTCCATTGTCTGCTGACTTCAGCCCCGGGCTCGAAGGCGAACGCCTCGAGCACTTTGAAATCGAGCGATTCATCGGTGGCGGCGGCATGGGCGCAGTTTACTTGGCGCGTGATACCCGACTCGATCGCCTCGTGGCGCTCAAGGTGCTAGCTCGCGAAAGTGTGCGGGATGACGAAATTCTGCGACGGTTTCTTAACGAGGCGCAGTCGGCTGCGCGACTCGATCACGAGAACATTGCACGGGTTTATTATGTAGGTGAGGATCGCGGCCTGCATTTCATCGCCTTCGAGTATGTCGAAGGCTCCAACCTGCGCGACCTGGTCGAAAGCCGCGGGCCGCTTCCCATTGCCGACACCGTGCGCTATGGCGTGCAAGTGGCCGAGGCGCTAGGCCACGCCAGCCAACGCGATGTGGTGCACCGCGATATCAAACCTTCGAACGTGCTGCTGACACCCATGGGGCGCGTAAAGCTGGTCGATATGGGCCTGGCTCGTTTGCACCACGTCGATCGTTCGAACGACGACCTGACCGCCAGCGGCGTCACACTGGGAACGTTCGACTACATCTCGCCCGAACAGGCCCGCGACCCGCGGCTGGCCGATGTACGTAGCGATATCTATTCCTGGGGCTGCACGCTGTTCTTCATGCTGACCGGCAGGCCCCCCTTTCCCGAAGGCACGGTGCTGCAAAAACTGTTGCAACATCAAGGTGACGAGCCGCCCGATCCGCGGCAATTGCGCAGCGACGTCCCGGTTGGCCTGTCGCGCATCGTGCTTCGCGCCTTGTCCAAGGACCCGCGACAACGCTATCAAACTGCCAATGCCTTGGTGGGTGATCTTTGGCTGTTGAGCCACGATCTGGGGTTGCCGGCCGCCTCGCCTGTGGAACTGGCCTGGGCTGCTGGCGAAACCGCGGGAGGTTCTTTCTGGGATCGGCACCTACCCTGGATCGCGCCGGTGGCCGCGCTGCTGTTGGCCGTGGCCGCGCTCGACGCCTGGACTCGCTGGTCGCAAGACCAAGTTGTTGGCGCGCGCGTGCGGCCCCCCGACTACAGTCGCAGCAAGGTGATCGAAAAGCTGGCTCCCGCCGCCGTGCCCCAGGTCCCCCTCGCCACGCTCGAGTCGCCCGACCCCCAGACGCGGGAGTTGTTTGGTGCTTCTCAAACCGCTCGCGAGGATGTGTCGACGATCGATAGGGTCGACGCTCCACCGCGGCTGGTGCCACCTGAAACCGTGGTGACCCAGGCCGAAGTCAAGGAGCCCGTGGGCGTGCCACCAGTCGGCCAGTCGCCGCCGGAAGATTTGCCTGAAACAGCCAACCCGTTGCTTGGCGTCGTAGTGGCGCGGAGCGGCTGGCGAGTGTCGGACACGGCGGGCGCATGGTCTCTCGCGCCGTCCAGCGGAGGGCTAGGTCCCGAAGGCCTCCGCTCGCCGACACCCACCGGTTCGAGCCCCTTTGCGTCCGACGCGCCGCGGACGAGCATTCTCCCCACGGACGAAGTCCTGGTCGTCGGCGATGTTGTCGACGGACGGCGACAGTTCAATTCGTTGCACGCGGCATGTGCGGCGGCCGCCGATGGTGAAGTCATCGAACTGCGCTTCTCGGGTCGGCGCGAAGAGCCACCCTTTGCCCTGCGCGATCGGGCGATCTCCATTCGAGCCGGAGTCGGTTTTCGGCCCACGGTGGCGTTTCGTCTGGCCGCTAGCGACGACGCGCCTCGCCAGGCAGTCAGCTTGACAGGCGGGCGATTGACGACGGTGGGTGTGGCCTGGGAACTGCAACTACCCACCACCGGTTTGCCGGTGGAAAACTGGGCCCTCTTCGGCTGCGATCAGGTCGAATCGCTGCGCTGCCAGCGGTGCCAGATCACCTTGAAGAACGCCGCGCGCGACGGTGGCGCCTATCAGCCAGGTGCGGTGATGGTCGACGCGACCGCGGGGCGGACCCAGGTCGGACGACGCGCTACGAGCTTGGTGCGATTGGACGATTGCATCGTCCGTGGAGAAGCGGGTTTGTTGCGTGCCTTGGCTGACCAGCCCGTGCGTTTGGAATGGAGCAACGGACTGTGCGCGCTGGCCGATGTGGTGCTGGCCATCGGCGGAGCCGTCGCCACGAGCGACGACGCCGTGGTGCAAGCCGATCTGGAGCACGTAACGCTTGTACTGGGCAAGGGTTTCATGCGATATGCCGAAACAACGCTCGGCGTTCGCGCGGACATTGTGTCGGTTCACGTGGCCAACAGCCTGCTGGTGGGCGGTGCCCGTGCCGCGGTGTTGGAACGCTGGGAGGGCCCAGGACAAGACGATCTGCGACGAAGGGCGCGCTGGACCGGGGAACGGAATTTTTACGAAGGTTTCTCGGCGTTTTCGCGGGTCGTCGACGCAACTTCCGGCAGCATCGTCCACGAAACCGCCTGGTCGGAATGGAAATCGTTCTGGAGCGGCAGCCGAGAGCGCTGGGGGCCGATCGGCTGGGAACGACCCCCGGCGGCGAATGCCAGAGCCAGTGAAGCCACGCTGAACTCGGTGCGACTCGCCCCCCAGGCCGCGGCCAAAGGTGCGGGCAACGATCTGGCCGATGCCGGGTTGATCGCTCAGCGACTGTTGTCCGTGGGGGACGACGAACCGCTCTTAGAATCTGATGTTGAGTCCCTTTCGCCCCCCGCTCCGTAGCGCTTACGCTCAATCGTCGCTTTTGATGCGTCGCGACCCACTGGCAACATTTGCCTGGCCACTTGGGCATCCAATGGTAACTAAGTAGCAATTAGCAGGTACTTAGTAGACATTGAATCCTGCCGCGACGGCGCGCGCCCCGGCCTACACGCCTCGTGGGTCCAGGAGATCAACAGAATCCGGGCGGGAGTGCGCAGCCCGCAGCCAGCGCAGGGGCGCATTTGCCGGCCAGAGTGTGGTGTGGAAGTTGTGGCCAACGTGGGGCACAAAGCGGCATGCTGCCCTCGAATTGGGGGGAGGCAGTGCAACTTGACACCAGCCCTGGAGCTAGCTTAACTGGGTGTTCGTCGGCTGGCCGCGGCTGCGGCACACGCGCTGCGGAAACGCGCAAGTGGTTGTGGCCAAGAGAAATAGCCAGTGCAGCGGGGCCTAACGACATGGGTTCGGCAGCCTTGACGAGGCGTCCTGTGCCGGAACAACATGTCGGAAGAGTCAACGAACCAACCAGCGCCGACGACGTAAGCCCGGATTATTCATGAACTTCGTCGCGAGGAGTCGAACGTGTTGCGGCTGAAAGGAAAACCTAAATCGGCCCGCGCAGCGTATTGGTGAATACGTGAGTCACGGGCGATTCCGGTTTGACGCAGCAGACGCGACACGTTCGATTCCGCAGCAGAAGGCTCATGAATAATTCGGGGTTAGAACAGGCACGTTACGGCGGGGCTTGGTCTGGTTGCCGTGCCGAGGTGCACCGTAGTAGACGGTCGGTGGCAAATCGCGTTGAGAGCGAACTTTGGACCTTAGGAGTAGCGAGCAGATGAAGAAGGCAATTCGGGGCCTGGCAGCAGGCCTGTTGACGGCGGGGTTGTTAGGTTGCTGGGGCGGCGCTTCGGTTCGAGCGGAACCTCCGTTTCTCAAGGAATTCTTGGCCAAATATGCCAAGGCTGACGGCACGGCCGACGAGCAGGCCTATGCCGAGCTGTTGAACAAGACCAAGTGCAATATTTGCCATATGGGCAAGACCAAGAAAGAGCGGAACGCCTTTGGCAAGGCGATGTCGGAATTCTTGAAGAAGGGTGAAAAGGACAAGGCGGTCATCGCCAAGGCCATCGACGACGCCGGTGCAAAGAAGTCGGTCACCGACGATGACGCGTCGCCGACCTTTGCCGAACTCATCGCGCAGTTCAAGCTGCCTGGCGGAGATCCGCAGTAGCCGTCGGTTGCGATCGCGCATGCCGACCGGTTGAATGGCCTGCGAGCAGATTCGGTGTAACTCGCGCCGCGGCAATGTTTCGAACGTTTTGCCGTCGAACGACGCGCGCGCCCTGCCTCCATCGCAGTGGGGGCAGGGGCGCTGCTACGGTCAGTCGCTTGCGCACGCGGTGCGCCAGCGCTCGACAGTGCCGCTCGACCAGCGCGCTCGATTCAGGCTGCGCCGCATTTCAACCCCGCGGCAGGCTACCTTTTGCGGGGCTGTCCTGCCTCTCTTGGAACTGGAATGACCCTGCGAGGGCGGTCTTCAGTTGGCCAGGGTGGCCAGGTAGCTTAGAAGAACTGCAAAGCCGGGGATTGGAACCTTGTTCGGTCAACACGCGCTGCATGCCATCAACTTCCATCGGCCGAAAACAAGTTCCTGACCCCTCGCAATTCTCTTTGCAGTTTCCCAGGGTCGCCCACGGCGATCGCGGATGGTGACCATGCTGATGTTGACGATCGAGTCGAGCTGCGATGAGACCGCGGCTGCGGTGGTCGACGGCGACCTTGTCGTTCGAAGCACGGTGGTTGCCTCACAAAACCCGCTCCACCAACGCTTCGGCGGTGTGGTTCCGGAAATCGCCTCGCGAGCCCATGTTGAGCGCATCTTGCCTGTCATCGACGAAGCCTTGCAACGCTCGGGCTGCCGGGGCACCGACATCGACCTGATCGCCGTGACCACCACCCCTGGCCTGGCCGGGTCGTTGCTGGTAGGCCTGGCCGCCGCCAAGGCGCTGGCCGTGGCCTGGCGCAAGCCGCTGGTTACGGTCAATCACCTGCACGCGCACATTTACGCCTGCCGCATGCTCGCGGGCCCGCGGGTGTTTCCCTGCGTGGGTTTGATCGTTTCGGGCGGGCACACCCATTTGGTGCGCTGTCGTGGGCCGCTGGAATTCAGCATGCTGGGGGGCACCCACGACGACGCGGCGGGCGAGGCCTTTGACAAGGTGGCGTCGCTTCTGGGGCTGCCCTACCCCGGTGGTCCGGCCCTGGCGGCTTGGGCCGAACGAGGCGACCCGCGTGCGTATGCCTTTCCCAGATCATATCTCGGTGAACCCGATCGGATCGCGTTCAGCTTTAGCGGTTTGAAAACCGCGGTGCGCTATGCCCTGGCTGCACCTCCTGCGGTACCTCCCGATCCGGCCACGATCGACGACCGCACCAAGGCCAACTTGGCCGCCAGCTTCCAAGAAGCAGTGGTCGACGTGCTGGTAGCCAAATCGATGGCGGCGCTTCAGCAGTGCGGCTACGACGCCTTGTGTGTGGGGGGTGGCGTGGCGGCGAACCGCCGGCTGCGAGCGCGCTTGGCGGAGGTGGCAGCCGCGCGGGGAGTGCGGCTCTATATCGCGCCGCCCGAACTGTGTACCGACAACGCCGTGATGGCTGCCTTGGCCATCGAACGTTGGCGCGCCGGAGAGGTCGACTCGCTCGAGGTGGATATCGTGCCCGGTGTGGTGCGGGCCGCCCCGGGTGCAGGCTAGCTCGAACCGGGCGCACGTAGCGTCAGGTGCCACGGAGCCGTTATCAGTCTCGTCAGGCAAAGGACTGACCTACAAAACTTGGCGCCTTGGCGTTGCATTCTTCAACCCAGCTTGGCTGGGTGACGCGGAACGACCCCCGAACCCGCCAGAGGTTTGGGCGGCAAAACAGAACAGAGTGTTCCGCGAGTTCGCTCAACTCCAAGATAAAGCTGTGACGGAGCACTCGTGCAGCGGGAGTTGCCTCGGACTCGTCAAACGACGAAGGACGCTGCACTAGGTGCCGAAACCACCACCGCCACCACCGCCACCGAAACCGCCGCCGCCACCGCT
>CAYSXM010000061.1:0-7818 GCA_964434905.1 uncultured Pirellulales bacterium
GGTTCGTCCCGCTGTCGTACTTGACGGAGACTTCCTCATGGATGGCACCCGGCGTGCTATCCAACCCGGCGGCGCTACCCTACTCGGCAGGGCCACCCAACCCGGCTGGTTGGGCACCGCCCAGGGCAGCAGCGCACTAGCCCACGATGGGCAACAACGCCGGTGGCTTGCTGCGTGCGACGGCGCCCGTGGTCGAACCCAATACCGCTTCGGCATACTCGGCAACTTGCTCGGAAGTCTCAAAATACCGCTCGTAAACCCAGTCGTCGTCGTATTCGCAATCGTCGGTGGTGTATTCCCGGCAGATGTGCGGACGTGTTTCATAGATTCCGCAGCGATGGTCACTTTGCAGGTGCTTGCAATCGGTGTGTACCATCAAATACCAGATCTTGCCCTCGGTAAACGCCGAGGCTTGACCGTGCATCAAGAACCAGCGCAGGTACTCGAAATCGCTCCAGGTGGTGGGCGCCTCGATTGGCAGGGCAAAATACCGGCAGCACTTGGCCACGCAGAATTCGCACAGTACCTGGTCGGGACCGAGATCCTCGCGG
The DNA here is from genome assembly GCA_964434905.1 of uncultured Pirellulales bacterium. Classification (GTDB taxonomy): domain Bacteria; phylum Planctomycetota; class Planctomycetia; order Pirellulales; family CAYNRE01; genus CAYSXM01. Next base: position 552 of record CAYSXM010000061.1, read on the forward strand.
CGAACCTTCTTGGGTAAGTGCATCGTCTTTCGCGGCACACAGCCGACTCCGCAACCCGCCGACATCGAAACCCCAACCGGAAACCGGCCCAGGGTAGCAAACCCCCCGACCCATGCCTAGCGGCGCGGCAGCCTGGTACCAGAGTTTGTCTTAGCCCGGGCCGATTCACGCCCAGCGAGCGTGTATTCGTCTTAGCCCCCGGCGATTCACGCCGAGGGCCACGCGTGGGTGCCACGGGGCCATGCCCAGTGTTTTGGCGGTTGGTGCCAGTGTTCGTCTTAGCCCTCGGCGATTCACGCCGGGGGCCACACGTGGGTGCCACGGGGCCATGCCCGTGCCGGGCCCCACGTCATTGACGTGGGGCTAAGACGTTAACCGGCGGAGTAAACATTTCTGCCGCTGCCGGGTCTGTCTGGGTGCCAGTGGGCCATGCCCAGTCTTTTGGCGGTTGGTGCCAGTGTTCGTCTTAGCCCCCGGCGATTCACGCCGGGGGCCACGCGTTGGTGCCAGTGGGCCATGCCGGTGCAAAGGCCCCACGTCATTGACGTGGGGCTAACAAATCGGCCCGGGCTCTAAGACATCGGACGTGGGGTTTTGCCACCGGAGGGGCAGCGACAACTTGTTGTCGGTGTTGCGCGGCAGCAACTGGGAGACTCGCGCCCAGCCCACCGTTCTGGCTACCAACGCGCTTCATTCGTCGTCGTCGAGCCCCGCGTTGATCTCCCAGGTCGGATCGCGCAGCAGCGCGAAAAACGGCTCGATCTCATCGATCAAGTAGTAAAAATCACCAAACGCGACTTTCAAGTAGATCGCTCCCCGTCCCTCGACCTGTCCTACGTCCAACACGATCAACCCCGCGGAGCCCGTACGTCCGATCGGCATGATCTGCGGTGGGTCGTTGTCGTCGAAGAGCGCAAGACTTGCTGGACGACCGAGCTCGGCTGACTCGTGCGATGCACCCAGGCCGTACATGAAATGCAACGTGTCGATCGGGCAACCCTCGTCGGTCGGCGTGATCTCGGGGCACTTAAAAAAACCACCGTTGAATTCCAACAGGAACTGGCGATAGTCCTCGGGAAAGCTGACCTTGATCTTCCGCTCGAGCGCCGCCACCTGCGCCTCGCTAGGGAGCGGAAATCGCTTTTTCTTTGAGTACAGGTCGTAGGCTCGCTGAATGGTTGTCATAGCACCGGTGGCCCCAAAATTGAAAAACGATGCACACCCTGCGCATCAATCCAGCTCGCTTCCCGCGGGATCCCATCTTTGTAGATATAATACGGCAGGCTCTTGCGCTGCGCGCCAGGATAAAACCGCGGCTCCGAAAACGCGCTTCCGGGCACGTATCGGCCCCACTCTTTTTCCGCTATCCGACGGAATTCGTCCACTTCTGCCTGAGAAATTTTTTCGGACTGCCCCCGGCGACGACCAGCGACAAACACGCGCCGAGGAGCCTTTAGCCACGATCCTTCCGTCACCACGAACACCGAGCCATCCTCGGCAACGTAGTGATAGGCTAAAGACCCTTCCACCTCATAGTTAGGCTGTAGGATTCCCGCCGCCTGCAATGCGTCGCGGGCTGTAAGGTAAACCGCCAACGCCCCCATCGCCCGTCCCGTCGCGCCGCGATTTGCACCGGCACGACGCGCGGCCCTGACCTCGGCGGCAGCTCCTTTGTGGCTAATTCTCTCATGAATGCCATCCCGGACCAATTCCAGCTTCGTCGATCCTGGTTCGCCAGCGTGGTTCCATACATACCCAATAGGGCGCTGCCAGTTGGCGTTTCCTAATTTCTTCCGCATCGCGGCATCGGCTGCAGCGCTGTCACTTCGCAGCCCCGTCACCCGCTCGATGTCGACCGTCGCCGCAGCCGCGCTGCCGCCATAGTACGCGTCGGCCGGCAGGCCTCCGGGCGCAATATGTTGGTTCTGAAAGCGCACTTCCTTGCCGGCCAAACCTACCAGTTGGTTTTCCTGGGAATGGTTGTACCGAAAGATCCCATGGCCCTTGGTGCCGGCGATCCACTTTCCGCGATGATCGGCTGGTAGCTGAACTCTGGTACTTGCGACCTGCCCCCGCGGCGAAAACCAACCACGGTTTTCTGGGAATCCACCGCGCGGATGCTGGGCGGGGTCTCACTCCCCCTCTTGCAAATCCGAAATCGCTCGTAGCCACATCTGCCGTTCTCGCAGTGCGGCCCTGGCTACTTCTCGATACGATCTCTTGGAACTCGATTTACCCGTTACTTCCCGGACAAATTCCGCGGTATCGCCCGGCCGTGGCACTTCCACCATCGTGCCCTGCCGGCGCACCACTCTCAGCCCCTGCCCCCAATTCGAGTCCATCCGCGCCGCCCCCATCCAGATGATCGCGGCGCCAGGTGCAAGCCGGACACGCCCTGATCTGAAGCGAGGCTACTAAAAACATTGGCACAATTTCCAGCTCACTTTTTTCCGGTCCTTCCCACGACGGCGAGCGCAGGCCGGGTTACTCGGCTCCACCGCAAACTTGGCCATGGGTGACTGCTCGGCGGCTTGCCGACACTAGCAGAACCAGTGGGCACACCAGAATGTGCCAGCCATGAAGATGAGTCGATGGGCGGTGCCGCGCGGCCGTGGCCAGATTGGCGCCCACAGCCGACTGTACGTCAGGTACGCCCGTTCCTGACGTAACCCTTCCGCCATGCCCAACAAGCAACGCGGCGCTAGACCGAAGCCCCCTTGGTCCACACACGCGGCACGACAACATCCTTGGCCAGCCCCACCGCCGTCAGGGCTCGAATGGTCAGCCAAGTGACATCGAATTCCCACCAGCGGTGACCATGCGCCGCAGCCCGTTGATCGGCATGGTGGTTGTTGTGCCAGCCTTCGCCGTTAGAGACCAAGGCCACCACCCAATTGTTGCGGCTGTTCTCGCCCGTCTGATAGTTGCGATAACCGAACAGGTGCGTGAACGAATTCACGCTCCAAGTGATGTGCCACACCGCCACCGTCCGCACAAACACTCCCCACACCAGCAGGCTGGTACCGAACTGCAGGGCTCCGGCCAGGGTGCCGGTCGTCAGCCCGCCCAGCACGGCGCCGACCACCGCGAACGAGGCGGCGTGCAGCAGGTACACCCACACCCAAAACATGTTCTTTTCGAGCCGGAAGTAATATGGGTCTCGTAAAATATCTCGGGCATAGCGTTCGTAGGCATCGAGCCGGCTGACATCGCGGTTGTTGACCAGCAGCCAGCCCATGTGCCCCCACAGAAACCTCACCATCGGCGAGTGCGGGTCGGGCTGCTCGTCCGAGTAACGGTGGTGCAGCCGATGCATCGCCACCCAGCGGGCCGGCGTGTCTTGCAAGCAACAAACGCCCAGCGTGGCGAAGCTATGTTCCAGCCATTTGGGCGATTTGAAGCCCTGGTGCGTCAGCAGCCGGTGGTAACAGAGATTGATGCCCAGCGTGCCAAAGGCATAGAGCCCCGCCACGGTCAGGGCCACGCCGGTCCAGCTAAAGCAGTAAGGCAGAAAGGCCAACAGGGCCAAAGTGTGCATTCCGCAAATACCCACGACATAGGGCCACAGCAGCCGGATCGGTTCGGTGCCGGACGGCCGTGGAATGCGCACCGGATCGTACGAGCGCCCGTCGAGGATCGTGGACTCGGTCCCGTCGAGGGTCGTCGCCAGCGGTTCTTCGCGACCGCGCGGAGCATCGGCAGGACGAGACTTGGTGGCGGTAGTGGGACCCATGGTCGGGGGCTTGGCGGACATCGCAACACCAAGGGGGAACCAGAGATAACGCGACACAGTGCAGCCATTCATCTTCGCCATCGCAGGCCGAAAGTCAATTGGGCTTCGGCGCCAGTCGAGGGCGCAAAACCGCCGCAACGACCCATTTTGCCACGATCAACACGGTCGGCATTGTCCCCTGGACCCGCTTGGGGCTACGCTTACCACGGGCCACCACCCCCGACTGCCAGGCCGCGCCGCGCGGGAGCGCCATTCGAGCGTCGCACGCACGAGCGGTTGGTCCAGCGTGCGATGGTCCGCTCGCGTAGCGTTCCGATTGGTGGTGGCCAAGTTATCCGTTTCTGAAAACCGGAGGTCATGGATGACCCCTGCCCCACTTCCGACCGCGCAGCGCGACCACAAGCTGTTGGAACGCACACCGGTGCCGGCGGCGCGCACGTTGCGATTCGACGCCGCGGTGCCCCAGCCCAGGCGACCTTGGTACCTGTTGCTGCGGGAGCCACCCGGCAAGCCGAACTGATCGGTCGGCGCGCCCTGGCGTGCGCGCTGTTGGTGGACATTGGCCCTGGTGGGGGGTGCTGGGGCTACTTGCTGGCGCACTGGGCCGGTTCTAGACTGGGGACTTCTTGCTCCAATTCCTTACCCCAGGGGAGGTTCGGTCCATGCGTCGCACTTGGTTTGCATTGCTGTTCGCGGTGGCGATTTCGAGCGGTGTGGTGGGCTGCGGCTCGTCGGAACCGGGTGCCTCGGGAACAGGGACCGACACAACTGAAATGACCGAGTCGTCGGCAGCGCCCCAAGGGGCCAGCACGTTTCACGAGTAGTAGCCCGGCATGGTCCCTCGCTAGCCCGCTTGGCAGCGTCTCGCTCCACCAAAAACGCCGATCCATTGCGCGCGCCGGCGCTAGCTCGTTCACCCAACCATTTCAGCCGACGGAGAGTTTGCCATGCTAGGGCGTTTGCCAGGGTCCGCTGCCTGGATGTGCTGCCTTGTCGTGCTGCTCGGCGGTTGTGGTAGCGCCGCCCCGAGCACCGAGGGCGCGGCCACCCAGAGCAGCACACGCCGGATTGTGGTGTTGATGAATGGCAACTCGCCATTTTGGGACGCGGTGGGCGTGGGCATCCGCGCCGCCGAGACCGAGTTGAAACTGGCAGAGGCCGGCTTGGCCGCCACGCTGGAAACCAACAATGCCACGCCCCAGGGTCAGATCGACAAGCTGCGCCAATTTGCCAACCAAGCCGACGTGGTGGCGGTGGGCATTTCCGCCACCGATGCCGCGAACTTGGCCATCATCGATGAAATGAAGCGGCTGCGCGATCAGGGCGTGCACGTGGTCACGATCGATTCGGACATCGATCGCGAGAAATTCCCCGACGCGCGGTTTGCATTCATCGGCACCGACAGCGTGCAAGCCGGGGCCGAACTAGGCGTGGCGGCCAAGCACGTGTTGCCCGAGGGGGGGCAGTTCGTCACCTTCGTGGGGCGCACCAGTGCCCAAAACGCCATCGATCGCGTGGCAGGCTTTGCGCAGGGCGCCGGAGAGAAGTTCCAAGCACTCGACAACATGGGCGACTTGAACGACAGGAACAAGGCACAACAGAATGTTCGCGACGCCGTGCGCAACCACCCAGGGTTGAATTTGCTGGTCGGCATCTGGTCGTACAACGCGCCGGCCATCGTCGATGTGGTTCGCGAATTGGATGCGCGCCATCGCCTCAGGGTGGTGGTCTTCGACGCCGAACCGCGCGCCATCGAGGACATGGCCCGCGGCGACATCGACGCCATGGTGGTGCAAAACCCCTTTCAAATGGGCTACCAGGGCGTGCGGCTAATGAAGGCCCTGGTCGAACAGGATCAAGCGACGATCGACCAATTGTTGCCCCACCACGGCCAGCCGGGGGGCGACTTCATCAACACCGGACTGAAGCTGGTGGTACCCGATCAGGGCACCACGCTCGAACGAGCCATGTTCGGGGAAGGGACCGAGTTCCTGCCGCTAGCTGCCTTTCGCGAGTGGCTCGCCAAATACAACCTGCAAGGCTCATGAATCAGTTGCCGGGCCCGTCGCGTGGGGTGTGGCGGGCGATCCCCGCCGAAACGGGTTTGCTCCTGGCCATTCTAGCCGTGGTGCTGGTGGTCAATTGGGCCGACAGCCAGCACAACTACTGGCGAGATCCGCGCACCAGCGCCGTCGATATTCTACGACAGACCACGCTGTTGGGCATTTTCGCCCTGGGTAGCGCGGTGGTCATCATCTCCGGCGGCATCGACCTGTCTTGCGGCTCCATGATCGCTTGTAGCGGCACCGTTTGCGCCGCGATCATGCTCTGCCTGGCGCCCGAGGCCATGCAAAGTCCACGTACTCCGGTGGGACCAGCGGTGATCGCTGCCGGAATCGGCGGAGCGATGGCCACCGGCCTGTTGGTGGGGAGCCTGCACGCCTGGCTGATCACGGTGGTCGGCTTGCCACCGTTTGTGGCCACGTTGGCCTCGCTGGTCGGATTGCGCAGCCTGGCCCGCGCGGTAATTCCCAACGTGACCCGCTGGATGTGGGGCCGCGAGAGCAACCAGATCCAGATCTTCGACGACCAGTTTCGCTATCTGGCCAAGAGTGTCTGGATACCGGCCGTGGTGTTCTTGCTGCTGGCAGCCGCCACCTGGGTGCTGTTGAGCCGCACGGTCGTCGGTCGCCACCTCTATGCGCTGGGCGGAAACGAACAAGCCACCCGGCTCAGCGGCATTCGCACCGAACGACTAAAATGGCTGGCCTATGTGCTCGGCTCGGTCAGCTCGTCAATCGCTGGCGTGTTCTACATCGGAGAACAAAGCGTGGCCGATCCCCAGGTGTTGGGGGTGGGCTACGAACTGAACTCGATTGCCGCCGCCGTGGTCGGTGGTTGTAGCCTGCAAGGCGGCCTAGGCACGATTCCCGGAACCGTGCTGGGCGCGCTATTCCTGCGCACCGTGATCGACGGCGTAGGCAAGGTCGTCAAAAGCGGCGCCGATGTATTCGAGGGCTCGATCGTCGGCATGCTGGTGGTGGTGGCCGTGGCGTTTAGCCAATGGCGCGCCACATCGGGCCAGAGCAAGCAGTTTTTTGCCGGCGCGTTGGGCATGCTGATGTTGCCCACCCTGGCAGGCCTGGCGGGGCTTTTGGTGGGGTTCCTGATCGGCCGCACGGCCGGGCTGTGGACCGGTGCCGGTGCACTGGTGCTGTTGAGCGCCGTGAAGCTGGGCGAACGCCGCGGCGCCAGATAACGGCGCCTCAGCCCGAATGATTCGTCAGCCTTTTGCTGCGTTAGCGAACGTGTCGCGTCTGCCGCGTCAAACGGCCATCGCCCCTGACTCTCGAATTCACCAAGACGCTCCAGAGAACTGGGCAAAGCCGGTGGCATCCGCGCGGCCGCGCGACTTCGGCGACCCCACACGGCCAGTTGAAGAATGCAACGCCAAGAAGCCATGAACTTCAGCTCTGCTTTCCTCCCTCTGCTATCCTCCCTCTGCTATCCTCCCTCTGCTATCCTCCCTCTGCT
>CAYSXM010000061.1:7918-11412 GCA_964434905.1 uncultured Pirellulales bacterium
TCCTCCCTCTGCTATCCTCCCTCTGCTATCCTCCCTCTGCTATCCTCCCTCTGCTTTGCGACCTTGCGGCTTTGCGGCTTTGCGTTCACTTCCGTAGTGTTGACCGAGCCCAACGAAATGTAGTGCAGAATTGCTTCCAAGAAGTGCACCTACGTCCTTCCGCCATGGTCCAGGTAACGCAACTTCGGCAAAAAGCCTTCCACGGCCTGCTGGTTCTCGGGGAAAGCGCTGATTCCCCTGCCCCGCAGCGACCGGGCTAGTGTGACCTCAACCCAGCTTTGCTGAGTAACGCGGGACTGGCTCTGGATTCGTCAGAAGTCGACTGACGGTGCACGACCGCCCAACAGTTAGTGGTTGGGCGGCAAAACACAACAGAGTGCGCCGCGAATTCGCCCCATTCCAAGATGAAGCGGTGACCGAGCACTAGTACTCGCGCGTCTTGTTCAAACCCGGCAGCGGCACGGGATACCGTCCTTCGGCGTTTGCCAGCAGCGGTGCCGGGCCGTCGAGCGTTAGCTGATCGACGCCGGGGGCGAACTCGTGCTCGCAGTTCAGCATGTCGTCGAAGGTAATTACTTGCCCGGTGTGCGCCGCCATCCGACCCATCGAGGTAACCAAACTGGCTTCGGCGCCGCGTTTGGCTTCGTTATAGGGTTTGTCCAAGCGGATCGCCTCAAGCAGGTCGTCCCATTCCAACTGATAGGGGTTCGGCTCTTCGGGCCCATAGCGCCAGGTTTCCTCGTTGCGCGCGAATTTTTGGGCCTTGAACGTCCGGCAGCGGGCCGGAGTGTGCGAGGCGGTCGAGATGACCGCCGAACCTTTGGTTCCGTGTGCATAGCTGGCGAACTCGCCGTGGCAACCCTCGATGGTTCGCCCTTCGAGAAACATCTTCGAGCCATCGGCAAACGTATATTCCGTCGAGTAGGAATCGAAGTTCTGGTCGATGTATGCACCGCGATAATGCCGCCCGCCCGAGGCCTTGGCCTCGACCGGCCAGGCGTTTTTCATCCAGCAGCATTCGTCGATGTTGTGGATCAAGAAATCGCTATAAGCACCGCCGCTGGCCCACAAGAAGGCATGAAATTCTTGAATCTGGTACAGCAATTCGCTCATTTCGGCCGGTTTCGGCAAGGCAAAGGCGTGCGCCGTGGGGCCCGCCATGCGATAGGCGCGAAGCAGCACCAGGTCGCCAATCTGGCCGCCTTGAATTCTGTCGAACAATTCTTGCCGGGCCACGCAATGACGGCACATCAGCCCCACGCCGACCTTCAGGTTCTTGGCGACCGATTCCTCGGCCAGGGCCAGCATTTTCTTGGTGGTCGGACCGTCGACCGTGGTGGGCTTTTCCATGAAGACATGCAAGCCCTTCTCGATCGCATAGCGAAACTGCACCCAGCGAAACGCGGGTGGCGTGGCCAGAATTACCACGTCGCCAGGGCGCAAGCTATCCATCGCCTGGCGGTATCCGTCGAAGCCGATGAACTTCCGCTCGGGGGGAACGTCGACCTGTTTCTCGAACGACGAGTGGATCGAGTCATAGCTCTTGGCAAGTTTCTCGGCGAAGACATCGACCATGGCCACCAGTTTGGTCGGGCCCTGGGGCGACGACAGCGCATTGACCGCGGCCCCGGTACCGCGCCCACCGCACCCAACCAGCGCCAACTGAATGGTGTTGTCCTCGCCGGCATGCACCGCCGGTACCGACAAACCGGCTAGCGTCGACGCCGCCGCCAGGGTGCCGGTCGTCTTCAAAAACGTGCGGCGCGGCAATTCGATTTCAACTCGCTTGTCAGCAGCCTGCGTGCGGTCGCTCACGACATTCTCTCCCATCGACGGGCGGAACTTGGTCCCAGCTACTAGCGAGGGGCCACCGCCGGGCCACCCCCCCCTGCTCTGCTCGCAGATTGTAAGCCAACGGCCAGCGCCGCGCAACAAAAAAAGTCTGGCTGGCGGGCAACCTGGGCGACCGGCGCGGGCCAATTAGAACTCGCCGTGAACCGTGTGTGCTTGGTACAGCGGCAGGTAGCGGTAGTACACCTCGAGCGTCATCGCCGCCAAACAGGTGAAATACAGGCGCCCCCCGGGATACACGCCGAAGTCGAAATCGTCTCGATCTGGTGCAAAAAACCAACTGCCCGTCTCGTGCCCCGCCAGGGCCTGGGTGTCGACCAGAAAGTCGCGCATCGACCGGTTCCAAGTGGTCCACGCCTCGCCTCCGTGGTGCCGCAGAACCTGGGATCCGTAATAGTTGTAGTACATGTTCGATTTCGAAGGCCCCCGCTGCACTAGCTTCCGTGCGCCCAAGGCGATTCCTGGGTCTTCTAGGCTCCACCCCAAATACATGCGGCACAACAAGCCCGACGCACTGGTGGCCCCCGTCACACGTTGGCCCGACTGCTCGTAGCCAAATTCCGACCCCCCCTCGCCGGCCACTTGGTCCAAGAACTTGGCCGCCTTGCGAACGGTGCCGGCGGGTACAGGCAAATAAGCTAGGTTCGCACTCTTCAGCGCCATCAATTGCCAGGCGGTAACCGAGGTATCGCCACGCTGCCCAGGAGCATATTTCCAGCCACCTCCGACGGGGTCTTGCGCGCGCACAATAAAGTTGACCGCTAGCCGGGCCGTTTCGCGCAGCCCTGCATCGTGCGTCATGGCATAAGCTTCGCAGAGCGCGATGGCAGCGATGCCGTGTTCGTACATTCCGGCCGCGGTTTCGGTCAGGCTGCCCATGTCGGCCTTGCGATCGACCTGGATCCGCGATCCCAAGTAGTACAGCCCGCGTTCCACCACCTGCTGGTATTCGCCCTCTTGCGAGGTCTGCCCCGCGCCCAAAAACGCCATCAGCGCCAGCCCTGTGGCCGAAACACTGGACAGCGTGAGATTGCCAGCGTGGCTGCACTGGCCCGCGCATGGTTCCGTGCTCAATTCATAGGACCAACTTCCGTCGCGTCGCTGGTGCGCGGCCAACCAGCGAAGCGCTCTGGTCACTGCCGCCTCGCTGGCGGCGTTCCCTCCTTGGCTGGCCACGAGCGCCGCGCGTGCCGCCGCGCCACGGCCCGCCAACGCCTCGCCTGGCTGGGCATTCACCTCGCGCAGCAAGTTGCTGGCCAGCAAGCTGTCGGTCGGTTCCGGCGGGGGTTGTGCGGCCGGTGTCGCGGCCGGGGCCAGGTCGACATCGGCCAAGTCGCGACCCGCGACAGCGCCAGCGCTCGACGCCTCGGACAGGTTCGCCTCGGCAAGCGCCGTCAGCGTTTGGGGGGGCAGCGCCAGCGTTACCTCGGAAGTAACCACCTCGGGCGGCAACGCATCGCCCGTGTTGGTCGTCAACGTCAGTCGCGTGGGCAGCGGCGGCGTATCGACGCCGAGCGACCACCATCCGAGAGAGAGTAGCAACGCCAGGTGCGCCGACAGACTCACAATCAAAGAGGTGAAGGAGCGAGATTGGGGGGCAACGCGGTGCGCAACCGCATCTACGGGTTCGACGCGGGCCACCG